>DASTDQ010000752.1:0-2592 GCA_035710305.1 Vicinamibacterales bacterium
ACACGACCGGCTCTGCGCGCGGCTTTTTTCGCGCAGGCCGCGAAGAAATTCAGGCGGCGGCGGGTGGTGGCGGGTCCTTGGTCCGGGTAGCCGGACCAAGGACCAGGGCCAAGGAGTTAGGTGAGCGTGAACTGCACGGTCGTCGTCATGATGATCGGCACCGGCTGGCCGTTGAGCAGCGTCGGCGTGAATTCCCACTGCATGACGGCGTCGATTGCTGCCTGATCGAGCAGTGGAATCGAGCGCAGCACGCGCGCTTGGGCGACTCTGCCGTCAGCGCCGATCACGACTTCCAGAATCACCACGCCCTGCACGCGAGACGACATGGCGATCGGTGGATACACGGGGTTGACGTGCTTCATCTTCGCCGGCGGCTTGATGGCGCCGCCCACACGAATCGCGCCGACGGCCCACTCGGGTGACGCCGTGAGGTTCTGCGAGGGAGGCAGTGGCGGCGGAGGAGGCGGCGGGGGTGCAGCGCCCAGTTGGACCGGCCCACCCTGCCGGCCACGGGCTGCCCCAACCCCGCCGGCCACTGTGACGACCGACCACGCGTCGTGCGCGATCTGCCGTGGCGCGAAATTCGGGCCGAACGCAAACGTCACGCGGACGGCAATCGGCGCCTCGGCCGGCACTTCGTACTGCCATTGCCGGACGGCGTCGGTGCCCGCGCGCACGAGCGCGTCGAGCGCCGTCCGCATCGCCTGCTGATCGATGGCCGTCCCTGGCAAGCCGGTCGGCGACACGCCGACTCTGCGGACTTCGCCCACTCTGCCGGACCCGTCGATCATGATCATCAGCGTGACCGTCGCATTGACGTCGGCGATCGCGGCCTCGGGCGGATACACGGGATCGACCGAGATGATGCGGCGCGGCACCGGGTTCTCCGGCGTGATCGCCTTGGCTTGTCTCTCGAGCGGCCCGACCTGCGTGAGCGCCTCTTGTGCCTCAGGCGCTTCTCTCAGCGGGAACGCGCCGACGGCGTACCAGCCGCCCGCGATTACCACCAGCGCCATCGCGGCGCTCGACAGCACGACTCGTCTGGACGACATGCTTCCCTCCCTCGAAATCAGCCTCATTCGCCTGAACAGGTGCCGGCGCCTGGCAAAGGCGGCCGCCGGGACCAGAGGCGTCTCGTCGGCGAACGCCGCGAGCGCCTCGAGGTACGCGCGCCGCGTTCCCGTGGCGAGCATCGCCATCTGGTCCACCACTTCCTCCCGCGCGAGCTGCACCCGCGAGACGAGCCACCACACGCCGGGATGGAACCAGAACACCGCTCGCACCGCCTCTTCGGCGAGCAGCCATGCCCAGTCGCGCCGCCGCACGTGAATCAGTTCGTGACTGAGCACCGCGCGCTGCACGAGCACCGGCTGCGCGCGCAGGGAGTCCGGCAGCAGCACGAGCGGCCGCCGGACGCCGAACGTCACCGGCTGGCCGAGCCCGGCGACGTACCGGATGTCCGCGCAGGTGCCGATCAACCGCTGCAGTTCCTGGTGCTCCTCGCACGCGGGTGCCTGATGGCCGGCGCCGCGCAGGCGTCGCAGGCGGATCAAGCCGATCGCGATCCAGATCGCGCGCGCGGCGACGCCGCCGGCCAGGACGATGCCGAGCGCGGTCAGCCATGGAAACGGAGCGGCAGCGGCTACCTGCGCGCCGGAAGCCGCGGGACCACCCACGACGGCGGAAGACAACGTCGTCGTCACGACGGCCTCGCCCGCCTCCTGGCGGCCCTGCAGCCACGGCAGCACGAGGCAGAGCGCCAGAACGGCGCGGAAGTACGCGTAGCGGACGCCCGCGGCGTCCACGCGAAGCAGCGACGGCAGCAGGCCGCCCACGAGTGCCAGGCAGGCTATCTGCGCGCTGTAGGCCACGAGGTCTGCGATCACCGCTCTGTCCATCAGTCGCTCTCCTCGATGATCTGCTTGACGATCCGCCGCTGCTTCTCGGTCAGCTTGTTGTCCTTCGCGAGGTGGAGGAGCAGGCTGTCCGATGCGCCGTCGAAGACGCGATCCAGGAAGTCCCGGACCATGGCGCCCACGACCTGCTGCCGCGGCCTGGCTGGCTTGTACAGATGGGCGCGATCGACGCTGGTCTTCTTCAGGTACCCCTTCTCCTCCAGGATCTTCATCATCGTCATCACGGTGGTGTAGGCGACCTGGCGCGTCTCGCGGAGCGCCTCGTAGACGTCGCGGACGGTGGACTTCTCGCGCCGCCACACGACTTTCATGATGGCGAGCTCCTGCGGGGTCAGCGTCGGATGCGGGGTTCTCATGTATTTAGTACTAACTATTTAGTAGTACTCGGGCGCCCTTGTCAAGATCCACGATTCCGGGGGCCCGTCCCTGCTCATCCTGGCTGGGTTTCGAGTGGCGCCGTGAAGCACAGCTCGTAGCCGTCGGGGTCCTTCACGTTCAATTGGCGCAGACCGTAGCTCGTTGTTGCCGGCGGCTTCACGTCGCAGCCGCTGGCGCGCAGGTGCGCATACAGCGCGTCGAGATCCGGAAACTCGAAATACAACGACACGTCGTTGTGGCCGCGAACGCGTTTCGGATCGGGCGACGGCGGACGCCGATCGTCTTCGTACGCGGTGTT
>DASTDQ010000753.1:0-7756 GCA_035710305.1 Vicinamibacterales bacterium
GTGGGCGACCTGCTGACGATGGCCGCTCTCGTCTTTGCAGCGTACTTGTATCGTCCGTACATGACGACGCAGGCAATGCCATCGAGCCTGGGGTTGACGAGCTCAGTCGAGTTCTACCGGACGCAGCTCGCGCGCCGGCGCGATCTTGCGAGCCACCCGTGGCGGTACCTCGTCCTGTTCGTGCCCGGGGTGGGGCTGAGCCTGTTCGGCGACGCGCTGACCCGGCCGGTCTTTCAGACCGCCGCGATCGCCGCTTTCGGCGTTGCGCTGTTCCTGTGGGCCGCGTGGGTCAACGGCCGCACGGCCCGGAGGCTTCAGCGGGAGATCGACGAGCTCGGCTGAGGACGGCTTGCGGCCACGCGCCACTGAAACAGCTGCGCTGCGTCTCGCTGCTACAATGGCCCCGGCGTGCCTGCGCCTGACCGCTGGAACGTGGATGTCCAGGAGGGAACACACATGACAACCGAGAAGCATCCTGAAGATGCGCGCCTCCTGTCCCTCGACGAGCCTCCTGCCGTCGAGCTACCGGCGGGCCTCGATCGGCGCGCGTTCATGATGCGCAGCGCCCTCGTTGGCGCAACCGCGGTGATCACAGGGTGCTCCGCGCCGAGCGAACAGCAGGTCGCCACGGCGTCGCCTCCTCCACCGGCCCCCGCCGCGCCGCCTCTCTCCGAGGACCTGAACGTCGTCAAGAAGGCGAAGGGTCCGGTGATGACAACGCTGGACGAGTTCTACAAGGTCGGGCCGGGGCCTTCGAGTTCGCACACCATCGGCCCGATGCGCATCACCTACGACTTCTATCAGCGATGCACGAAGCTTCCCGCGGACCAGCTCGCCAAGGCCACGGGGTTGAAGGTGCACCTGTTCGGCAGCCTGAGCGCGACCGGTAAGGGGCACGGCACCGAGCGCGCCGCGCTCGCCGGCATCATCGGAAAGGAACCGGCGACGGTTGAACCGGAATTCCTGGACAGCCTGAGTGCGAAGCCGGACCAGACGTTCCAGGTCAAACTGGGTGACAAGACGCACACCGTCGGGATCAAGGACATCGTCTACGACGCACCCAAGGGCGATTTTCCTCACCCGAACACGATGACCTGCAGGCTCATGGCCGGCGACCAGGTGCTCCACGAGCTGGAGTACTACTCGGTTGGCGGCGGCTTCATCGAATGGAAGGGCTACGAGCCGCCGAAGAAGGGCCAGCCGAAGTTCCCGTACGCGACCATGAAGGAGCTGCAGGCGCACGCGGAGAAGAGCAAGCTCTCGATCGCGCAGGTCGTGATGGCCAATGAAGTGGCGGTCTCCGGCAAGAGCGAGGCGGAGATCCACGCGTTCATCGACAAGATTTCCGGCGCGATGGTCAACATCGTGAAAGCCGGACTGAAGGCGCCGCCGGCCACGCTGCCGGGGCCTATCAAGCTCAAGACCAAGGCGGGAGACGTGTACACGAGGGCCATGGACGACAAGTACGAGCGGCAGCGCGGCGTGGGTGTGGTCGCCGCCTACGCTCTGGCCGGGTCGGAGGAGAACGCCCGCGGCCATCTCGTCGTGACCGCGCCAACCGGTGGATCGGCGGGCGTGATGCCGGCGCTCGTGTACGCGCTCGGAGAAGGCGGCCGCAACCTGCCACAGAGCAAGATCCGCGACGGGTTCCTCGCGGCCGCCGCGGTCGGCTACCTGTGCAAGCACAACGCGACGCTGTCGGGCGCGGAAGGCGGCTGTCAGGCGGAAATCGGCGTCGCATCGGCGATGGGCGCGGCGTTCATCGCGCAGGCGCACGACTTCGGCCATCAGGTCGTGGCCAACGCCGCGGAGTCGTCGCTGCAGCATCACCTGGGCATGACCTGCGATCCGGTGGCCGGCTTCGTGCAGGTGCCGTGCATCGAGCGGTGCGCGTTCGGCGCCGTGAAGGCCTGGACCGGATTCATGATCGCCAGCAACGAGATCCCGACCAACCGCCGCGTCGACTTCGACACGACCGTCTCGGCGATGGCGCTCACGGCGAAGGAGATGAACGCGAAATACAAGGAGACCTCGGAAGGAGGCCTCGCCGTGTCGCTCGTGCTCTGCTGACAGGCTCCACACGGAGTTCGAACGACGATGAACCGCGGTCTGCAGACGGCGGCAATCGCGTGGCTCGTCACGGCGGTGTACTACTTCTATCAGTACACGCTCCGCTCGGCGCCCGCGGTCATGATGCCGCAACTCTCGGACGCGTTCGGCCTGAGCGCGCTGGGCGTCGCGTCGATGGTCGGCCTCTTCTACTACGGCTATTCGCCGTTCAGCCTGGTCGCCGGCGTGGCGATGGATCAACTGGGGCCGCGCAAGGTCATTCCGGTCGGCGCGGCCCTGGTGGGGATCGGCGCGCTGCTGTTTGGCACGGGCAATAGCGAGGCCGCCAGCATCGGCCGGCTGGTGCAAGGCGCCGGCGGCGTGTTCGCCCTCGTCGGCGCCGCCTACATCGCGACCACGAACTTTCCGGCGTCCCGCGCGGCCACGCTCATCGGCGCCACGCAGATGTTCGGCATGGCGGGCGGCTCCGCGGGCCAGGTCCTGGTTGGACCGGCGATCGCATCCGGCGTGTCGTGGAGCACGTTCTGGATCGCGATGGGCCTCGTCGGCCTGGCGATCAGCGTGATCCTTGCCCGGCTTCTGCCCGAGCCGGAGACGAAGGCGCGCCGCGCCGACTGGCTGACGAGCGCCGCGGGGGCCATGAAGACGGTCTTCCTCAATCCGCAGTCGATCCTGTGCGGGATGATCGCGGGCCTGCTGTTCATCCCGACGACGATCTTCGACATGGTCTGGGGCGTGCGCTACCTCGAGGAGGCACGCGGCCTCGACTACGGGTCCGCCGTGATGCGGTCGTCGATGGTGCCGCTCGGCTGGATCATCGGTTGTCCCCTGCTCGGTGCGCTCTCGGATCGCATCGGCCGGCGCAAGCCGGTCATCGTTGCCGGCGCCGTGGTGCTGTTTGCGTGCCTCGCGTGGATTCTCTACGGCCGGGCGGACGTGTTTCCTCCCTACAGTGTGGGTCTTCTCGCCGGACTCGCGTCGGGTGCCGCCATGCTGCCGTACACCGTCATCAAGGAGGCGAACCCGCCGGGCATGAGCGGCACGGCGACGGGCGTCGTCAACTTCCTGAACTTCACGTTCAGCGCGCTCCTCGGTCCCGTCTTCGGCTGGCTGCTCGTCACGGTGAGCGGCGGTGCGTCACCAATGACGCTCGACCACTACCAGATGGCGTTTCAGCCGCTGTTGTACGGCGTCGCGCTGGCCATGGTATTGACGCTGCTCCTCAAAGAAACGGGATCCGCGGCACGAGCTGTATCGGCGCCGCTTCCCCTTCCACATCGCGAGGCCATATGACGCGAGAAACGGGAACCGGAAAGTACGAGCAGGCGCTGTCACGGTGCCGCAGCCTGGAACCAGTGTCGACCGCCGTCGCGCACCCGTGTGACGAGGCGTCGCTGGCCGGGGCATTCGAAGCCAGGGCCAACGGCTTGATCATCCCGATCCTGGTCGGCCCGGCCGCCAGGATTCGCGAGGTGGCCGCCCGCCATGGAATCGATCTCGGCAACACCCGCATCGTCGATGCCGCACACAGCCACGAGTCCGCCGCGAAGGCGGTGGCGCTGGTCCGGCAAGGCGACGCAGAGCTCCTGATGAAAGGCAGCCTGCATAGCGACGAGCTGCTGGGCGCGGTCGTGGCGCGCGAGACCGGGCTGCGCACCGCACGCCGCATCAGCCATGTCTTCATCATGGACGTGCCGACCTATCACAAGGTCCTGCTCGTCACCGACGCGGCGATCAACATCGCCCCGACGCTCGAGGAGAAGGTCGACATCTGCCAGAACGCGATCGATCTGATGATTGCGCTGGGCAAGCCCACGCCGAAGGTCGCCATCCTTGCTGCCGTCGAGACCGTGAATTCGAAGATGCAGGCGACGATCGACGCGGCGTGCCTGTGCAAAATGTCCGAGCGCGGGCAGATCACCGGCGGGATACTCGACGGCCCGCTGGCCTTCGACAACGCGATCAGCAAGGAGGCGGCGCGGATGAAGGGGATCGCGTCGGAGGTCGCCGGCGATCCCGACATCCTGCTCGCGCCCGACCTCGAGGCCGGGAACATCCTGGCCAAACAGCTCACGTTCCTCGCCAATGCCGACAGCGCCGGCATCGTGCTCGGCGCGCGTGTGCCCATCATTCTGACCAGCCGCGCCGACAGCGTTCGATCGCGCAGCGCCAGCTGCGCGGTCGCCGTGCTCGCGGCGCACGCGCGGCGCAAGGCGTTGCAGGCGACCGTATAGCCGCCGGGAGCCCTGGCATGGACGAGTACGCCGTCATCATCAACGCCGGCTCCTCGAGCCTGAAGTTCTCCGTGTTCCGCCGCCGGGATGTGGACGCGTGGCGGCTCGAGGTGCGCGGACAGGTCGAAGGCATCGGTACCCGCCCGCAATTCTCGGCCAAGGACGAGGCGGGACAGCCGGTCGGCGATCATCAGGTCGATGCCGCCGTGAAGGACGGCCGCGCGGCGCTCGCGCACGTCGCCGACTGGCTGCGCGAGCGCTACGGCGGCGCCCGCGTGCGCGGGATCGGCCACCGCGTCGTGCACGGGGGCGCGCGATACACGGGTCCGACGATCGTCACGCCGGAGGTCCTCGACGATCTGCGCACGCTGATCCCGCTCGCGCCGCTGCACCAGCCGCACAATCTCGCGGCAATCGAGGCGGTCTGGGAACGGCTGCCGGGCGTGCCGCAGGTGGCGTGCTTCGACACGAGCTTCCATCGCGGCCAACCGGCCGTCGCCGAGCTCGTGCCCCTGCCATCCGAGATTCGTGATGCCGGCGTGCAGCGCTACGGCTTCCACGGGCTGTCGTACGAATACATCGCGTCGGTGCTGCCGTCGGTCGCGCCTGCGATCGCGCACGGGCGCGTCATCGTCGCTCACCTCGGCAGCGGCGCGAGCATGTGCGCCCTGAGGAACGGGAGGAGCGTCGACAGCACGCTCGGCTTCACGGCGCTCGACGGTCTCTGTATGGGCACGCGGCCGGGTGCGGTCGATCCCGGCGTCGTCCTCCATCTGTTTCAAAGCCTCGGCCTCTCGGCCCAAGAGGTGGAGTCGATCCTCTACAAGAAGTCCGGGCTTCTTGGCATCTCGGGAATCAGCAACGACATGCGCGCGCTGCTCGCGAGCACCGAGCCCGCGGCCCGTCTTGCCGTGGACTACTTCGTGTATCGCGCCGCGAAGGAGATCGGGGCGCTCGCAGCGGTGCTCGGCGGCATCGACGGCCTCGTGTTCACGGCGGGGATCGGCGAGAACTCCGCCGAGGTTCGGAAGCGGATCTGTCAGGCGTCGGCGTGGCTCGGCCTCGAGCTGGATGACGGCGCAAACGCGCGGACAGAGTCGCGTATCTCCACCCCCGCCAGCGCGGTATCGGCATGGGTCATTCCGACCAACGAGGAACTGATGATCGCCAGGCACACGGGGCTGCTGCTCGGCCTCGTCGAGGCACGCGTGTAGACGTCAGGCCTGACGTCGCTTCCACAGTGGCGTGCGAGTTATGCTGACGCCATGCGACTGAGTCCTGTTCTTCTGCTCCTCGCCGTCGCCCCGCTCGCCGCGCAGCAGCCTCTGCAGCGGACGGCCGAGGATTACGCGCGCGCCGAACGGTTTCTCGCGCAGAACACGTCGCCGCTCGTGGGGGGTGTCGCGGGCCAGCCCCGCTGGCTTGCGGATGGCCGCTTCTGGTACCGGGTGACGCGGCCGGGGGGCGGAGCGGAGTTCGTGATGGTCGATCCGTCGCGACGGACCCGCGCGGCCGCCTTCGATCACACG
Source organism: Vicinamibacterales bacterium (assembly GCA_035710305.1). Taxonomy (GTDB): domain Bacteria; phylum Acidobacteriota; class Vicinamibacteria; order Vicinamibacterales; family UBA2999; genus Gp6-AA40. The sequence goes on from DASTDQ010000753.1 coordinate 5,834, forward strand.
CGGCTGGCCGCCGGGCTTGGCGAGGCAACGAAGACGAAGGTCGAGGCCACGCGGCTGCCGTTCCAGTCGTTCGAATTCTCCAAAGATGGCCGCGAGGTCACCGTCACGGCCCTGGGCCGCTCATGGAGGTGCCGCATCGAGAGCTACACGTGCAGGGCACCGGAGCCTGCGCAGCCCGCCGGCGGGTCGTCGGCGGCCTCGAGCAACTCGGTCACGTCACCCGACGGGCGGTACGCCGCATACATCCGCGACTTCAACCTGTGGGTCAGGGACCTCGCCGCGAACCAGGATCGACAGCTCACGACAGACGGCGTGAAGGACTTCGGGTACGCCACCAACAACGCGGGCTGGATCAAGAGCGACGCGCCGGTCCTGCTCTGGTCGCCGGACTCGAAGAAGATCGCCACGTTCCAGCACGACGACCGCGGCGTCAGCGAGATGTACCTGGTCTCGACGGCCGTCGGCGCGCCGCGGCTCGAAGCATGGAAGTATCCGCTGCCGCAGGACAAGGAGATCTTCAGGATCCACCGCGTCGTCGTCGAGGTCGATCCGGCGCGCGTCGTGCGCTTCCAGATGCCGCCCGATCAGCATCGATCGACGATCAGCGATCACGTCGCCGAGGGCAGCACGTTTCTCGACGTGCAATGGTATCCGGACGGCTCGCACGTCGCTTTCGTGTCGTCGTCGCGCGATCACAAGGAGGCGATCTTTCGTGTGGCCGACGCCTCGACGGGACAGGTGCGCACCGTGTTCGAGGAGAAGTCCCGGACGCAGTTTCAGTCGGGGCTGGCAGCCGTCGGCGAGCCCAACTGGCGCGTCCGCCCGAGCGCCAACGAAGTGCTGTGGTGGTCGCAGCGCGACGACTGGGGACACCTGTATCTCTACGATCTCGAGAGCGGCAGGCTGAAGCGGCAGGTGACGAGCGGCAACTGGAACGTCGCGCAGCTCGTTCACACGGACGAAAGAAGCCGAACGCTCTACTTCACGGCGGTCGGCCGCGAGCGGGGGCGCGACCCGTATTTCCAGCATTTCTATCGCGTCGGGCTCGACGGCCAGAGTGTGACGCTGCTGACGCCCGAGCCCGCGAATCACACGATCACGATGGCGCCTGATGGCCAGACGTTCCTGGACAGCTACTCGACGCCGACCACGCCGCCGGTGAGCGTGCTGCGGCGCATGGACGGCGAGGTGTCGCTCGAGCTCGAGCGCGCCGACATCTCGCGGCTGGTTGCGGCCGGCTGGAAACCTCCGACGCCGATCGTCGTGAAGGCGCGCGACGGCAGGACGGACCTCTATGGGCTGATGTTCACGCCGACCGGGCTGGACGAGTCGCGCAAGTATCCGATCGTCAACTACATCTACCCCGGCCCCTGGGGCAGCAGCGTCGGCGGCCGGAGTTTCAGTGCGGCGCGCGCCGACCATCAAGCGCTGGCCGAGCTCGGATTCGTCGTTGTCGTGATCGACGGCATGGGCACCGAATGGCGCTCCAAGTCGTTCGCCGACTTCTACTACGGCGACATCGGCGACAACACGCTGCCGGATCAGATCGCCGGCATGCGCGAGCTGGCGAAGCGGCATGCCTACATCGACATCGATCGCGCCGGCATCTGGGGCCATTCCGGCGGCGGGTTCGCGGCCGCCGCGGCGATGTTCCGGCATCCGGAGTTCTTCAAGGTGGGCGTGTCCCAGGCCGGCAATCACGACAACCGCAACTACGAGGACGACTGGGGCGAGCGGTTCCAGGGACTCCTGAGCCGCGCCGCGCGCGAAGACAACTACGACGCGCAGGCCAACCAGCTCCTCGCCCCGAATCTCCGCGGCAAGCTGCTGCTCGCGCACGGCGGCATGGACGACAACGTGCCGCCCTACAACACGTATCTGGTGGTTGACGCGCTGGTGAAAGCCAACAAGGACTTCGACCTG
>DASTDQ010000754.1:0-12315 GCA_035710305.1 Vicinamibacterales bacterium
GGCAAGTCGTCGTTCGGCGACTCCATCAAGCCGGCGCTTGCAGTGGTGGACACCTCGCTTCCCTCCGCCACCGGGACTCGTCGGGCCGACCTGCTGGCTCACACCGGATGGGCCACGTTCCTGCTGTGGCGCGACGGCGACCGGCAGTTGAATCCTGCGGACGTGTATCGGGAAGCCTTGTCCATCGATCCAGGGAATCCATATGCGAATGCCATGCTGGCCCACTGGACCCTCTTTCAGGATCGCGAGGACGTCCCCGAGGCGGTGAAGCTGTTCGACACGGCTGCAAGAGCGGGACGGGCGCTCGACGACGTCCGCAGGCTGCAGTGGGCCGCGTTCGGCAACGCCAGCTCCAGCGAGGCAAACCCCGAGCGCGTGCGGCTCGCCGACGCCATGCGCCGCGGCGGTGAGAAGCTGAATGGCAGCCAGGCACAGACGCTCTTCAGCCTGTACGTCCGCTCGACGCCGGTGTCCCGGGAAAAGGATCGGCAGGCGCTGCTCGATTCCCTGCCGCCCGACGATCACATCAGCACGCTGAGCTGGGCGTTCGACGAGTACGCATCGCGCGACGAGTTCCGTCGGCGCACGATTCGGTACTACGTTGCGCTGCTGCACGAGAAGGCCTCACGGGTCGAGCAGGCCGTCGGCGATCTGCGGACGCTCGACAAGGAGCTCGCCGAGACTCGCGGGTCCGAGTCGCTGCGCGACGCCGTGCGCGCGGCGCTCCAGCGCCTGAAGCGCTGATGGTTTTATACTCACGCATCAGGGAGGGTGGCATGAGCGGACGGGCGCTTTCGTTCCTTGCGGTTGTCATCGGCGCATTCCTCGGCACTCCGCGAGCGACCGCCCATCACAGCTTCGCGCCTCACTTCGACTCGAGCAAGCCGGTCAGCATCTCGGGCGCCGTCACCGAGTACGAGGCGCGCAATCCGCACAGCTACCTTCACATTGCCGCCGTGGACGAGAACGGCAGGACGCAGGAATACGTCTGCGAATCGCACGGCGTTACCCAGCTCACACGCAACGGAATCAAGCCCGAGATGTTCAAGGCCGGCACGAAGGTCCGCGTCACGGGCTCCCAGTCCAGGCACAGTCGCTACATGTGCTTCTTCGACAACGTCGAGTTCGAGGATGGCCGCAAGTTGAGCGTCAACGGTCCTGGCGGCGCGGCACGGCCGCCCGCAGCGTCTCTGCCGCCGCGCAAGGACATCTTCGGCGTCTGGCTGCTGGCGCCGATCCCGAACCGGAGCACGAGCGGCCCGCAGCCGATGACGCAGTTCCTGACGCCGGCCGGTGAGAAGGCCGTGGCCGCCTACGATCCGTTCAAGGACGATCCGACGTTCCGCTGCGACCCGGTCGCGATCCGCCGCGTCTGGGGCGCGCCCGGCACGCCGCTGGAGATCGCCCGCAGCGGCAGCGACGTCGTGCTGCGCCACGAGTGGATGGACGTTCGACGAGTCATCCACATGAACATGAAGGACCATCCGAAGAACGGCGCGCGAGGCTCGCTCGGCCACTCGATCGGCCGCTTCGACGGCGACACGCTGGTCATCGACACCGCGAACTACTCCGCGGGCGTGCTGAACCAGTACGTCGAGCAGCCAGGCCAGCCGACCAGGGGGCTGCTGCACTCGGCGGCGCTCACGTCGGTCGAGCGGCTGTTCCTCGACGCCGCGCGCCAGCGTCTCGTCGTCGAAGTCGATCTGACGGACTCGGAGTTCTTCACCAGGCCTTTCACGCGCGCGAGGCTGGAGTACGCCCCGTCCGATCTGAAGATCGAGCCGTTCAACTGCTCGCCCGAGGGCGTGACGGGGACGATTCGCAAGTAGTACGCAGGGGGCAGGGGGCAGGGGGCAGGGGGCAGAGTAAGATCGCTTCATGGCCATTGCGGAGAAGCCCAAGGGCGGCCTCGAAGACGTCGTCGCGACCTCCTCGGCGATCTGCTTCCTGGACGGGGAACGGGGAGTGCTCGCCTACTGCGGATACGACATCCACGACCTGGCGAGGTCGGCGACATTCGAGGAAGTCTGTCATCTGCTGTGGCATCGCCGGCTGCCTTCGCGTGCCGAGCTGGGTGACCTGCAGTCGCAGCTGGCGGCCGGCAGGGCATTGCCCGAACCGATCATCCGGTTGATGCGCAGCCTGCCGCCGGCCGACGGCATGGACGCCCTTCGCACGATCACGTCCGCGCTGGCGCACTACGACCCGGAAGCCGCTGACGCGTCTCCGCAAGCGCAATACCGGAAGGCCGTCAGACTGACCGCGCAGGTCGGCTCGATCGTGGCCACGTGGGGCCGCCTGCAGGCCGGCGGCGGTCCCATCTCGCCCGATCCCGCGATGGGTCACGCCGCGAACTTCCTGTACATGTTGAGCGGGCAGCGGCCGAATTCGACGGCGATCCGCGCGTTCGACGTCGCGCTCGTCCTGCACGCGGATCACGAGTTGAACGCCTCGACCTTCGCCGCCCGCGTCGCGGCGGCCACTCTCAGCGACATCTACTCGGCCGTGGTCGCGGGCATCGGCACGCTGAAGGGCCCCCTGCACGGCGGCGCCAACGCGGACGTCATGCGAATGCTCCTGGAGCTGGGACAGACGGCCACCGCCGATCGCGTGGACGAGGTCATTCGCGGCAAGCTCGCACGCAAGGAGAAGATCCCGGGGTTCGGTCACCGGGTCTACAGGACCGAGGACCCGCGCGCCACGCATCTGCGGCAGATGTCGCACGACCTCGGCAAGCGTTCGGGCAACACCGCCTGGTTCGACATGTCCCAGCGGATCGAAACGCTCGTGAAGGCCGAGAAGAAGCTCAATCCCAACGTCGATTTCTACTCGGCGACGACGTACTACACGCTCGGAATCCCGATCGATCTGTACACGCCCATCTTCGCCGTCAGCCGGATGTCGGGATGGACGGCGCACATCTTGGAGCAGTACACGAACAACAGGCTGATCCGTCCGCGCGCCGATTACACCGGGCCGTCCTACCCCCAGCGGTTCGTTCCCCTCGACGAGCGGTAAGAGGATGGGATCGACGAGGCTTCGAGCAGGTCTCGTGGCGGCCGTGGCATGCGTGGCGGCGTGGGCTTCGACCGTGTCACGGGCCGAGCAGCGCGTCGCCGCACCAGCGGCAGCACCGCCGGCCGGCGAGCTGCAGCTTGCGATCACCAGGTACTGCGCCGGCTGTCATAACGAACGCAGCACGACCTCCGCCATCGCCTCTGGCGTGCTCCTCGACAAGGTGGACCTCGCACAGGTGGCCGAGCGCGGCGCGATGTGGGAGAAGGTCGTCCGCAAGCTCCGCGCGGGCGTGATGCCCCCGGCCGGCATGCCCAGGCCCGACCCCGACACGCACGACGCGCTCGTGACCTTCCTCGAGGACGCGCTGGATCGTCACGCGGCTGCGCACCCGAACCCGGGGAGGCATCTGCCGCACCGGTTGAATCGTGTCGAGTACCAGAACACGATTCGCGATCTGCTGGCTCTCGACGTCGATGCCTCCACTCTGCTGCCCCCGGACGACTCGGCCGACGGGTTCGACAACAACGCCGACGTGCTCGGCGTCTCTCCCGCGCTGCTCGAGCGGTACCTGTCGGCGGCGGCAAAGATCAGCGCGATCGCCGTCGGCAGCCCGTCGATCGGCGCGAGCTCGGAAACCTATCGCATACGCGGGGATGCATCGCAGACAGGGCAGACCGAAGATCTGCCTCCCGGGACTCGAGGCGGGCTGGCCGCGCTGCACACGTTCCCGCTCGACGGCGAGTACGTCATCAAGGTGAAGCTGCTCGAGATCAACCTCGGGGCGATTCGCGGCCTCGAGTACCAGCACCAGCTCGAGGTGGCCGTCGATGGCGAGCGCGTCCTGCTTGCCCCGGTTGGCGGCCCGGAGGACTACACCGAGTCGTCGCTCAACGCCGCCAACGTCGTGAACTCGCTGGCGGCGCGGCTGCAGGTGCGCGTCCAGGTGCGCGCCGGCCAGCGCACGGTCGCCGCCGCGTTCCTCCAGAAGAGCCCCGCGCAGGGAGCGAACCGGCTGCAGAATTTCCAGCGGAGCACGCTCATCGCCACCGAGACTCTCGGCCTGCCGCACGTGGAGCACGTCACGGTCAGCGGCCCCTTCAACCCGACGGGCGTGAGCAGCACACCCAGCCGCGAGCGCCTGTTCGTGTGTCGCCCTCGACCAGGCGGCGGCGCGAAGGACGAAAGGGGATGCGCGAGGAGAATCGTCAGCACCCTGGCGCGCCGCGCGTATCGCCGGCCCGTGACCGACGAGGACCTGTCGAGCCTGATGACGTTCTACGAGTCCGGCCATCGCGATGGCGGTTTCGAGCGCGGCATCGAGATGGCGGTGCGCGCCGTGCTCGTGAGCCCGAAGTTCGTCTTCCGTATCGAGCGCGACCCGGAAGGCGTCGCGCCCGGAACCCCGTACCGCGTGAGCGATCTCGAGCTCGCCTCGCGGCTCTCCTTCTTCCTCTGGAGCAGCATCCCCGACGACGAGCTGCTCGAGGAGGCGAGCCGCGGCCGGCTGCGCAAGCCCGCTGCGCTGGATCGGCAGGTCCGCCGCATGCTGGCCGACCCGCGTGCCCGGGCGCTCGTCTCGAACTTCGCCGGGCAGTGGCTGCACGTGCGCAACCTGAGAAACGCGACGCCCGACAAGAACGACTTCCCGGACTTCGACGACAACCTGAGGCGGGCCTTCGAGCGCGAGCTGCAGCTGTTTGTCGGCAGCATCGTCGCCGAGGATCGCAGCGCGCTGGAGCTGCTGACGGCCGACTACACGTTCGTGAACGAGCGGCTCGCGAAGCACTACCGCATCCCGAACGTCTACGGCCCGGATTTCCGTCGGGTCGCCGTGTCCGAGGACGCACGGAAGGGGCTGCTCGGCAAAGGCGGGATCCTGCTCGTGACCTCCCACGCCGATCGCACGTCACCGGTCCTGCGCGGAAAGTGGATCCTCGACAACGTGCTCGGCACGCCTCCGCCTCCACCGCCCGAGGCGGTACCACCCTTCCCCGAGGAAACGCCGGGAGCGCCCAGGTCGGTTCGCGCCCGGATGGAGCAGCATCGCGCGAGCCCGGCGTGCGCGGGCTGCCACCGTATCATGGACCCGATCGGGCTGGCGCTCGAGAACTTCGACGCCGTGGGCGCCTGGCGGACGCACGACGCCGGGGCCGCCATCGATGCCTCCGGCGAGCTGGCGGACGGAAGCCGCGTTGACGGCGCGGTCGCCCTGCGCGAGGCGCTCTTGAAGCGCCCCGAGGTGCTCGTCGGCACGATGACGGAGAAGCTCCTGACCTACGCGCTCGGCCGCACGCTCGAGCACGACGACATGCCGGCCGTCCGGGCGATCGTCCGCGCATCGGCGAGCGACAATTACCGCTTCTCGTCGCTCGTCCGCGGGATCGTGACGAGCGTACCGTTTCAAATGAGGAGAGCCGACTAGATGTTCCTCTCGCGACGGTCCATTCCCCGGCGAACCTTCCTTCGCGGCATGGGCGCCGCCGTAGCGCTGCCGATGCTGGACGCGATGGTGCCGGCGCTGTCTGCCGGGGCCCAGGGCCGGCCCAGGCCCCGCGTCGGCTTCGTCTACATCCCGCACGGCGTCATCATGGGGCAGTGGACTCCGGCCGCCGAGGGCCCGGCCTTCGAGTTCACCACGATCCTCGAGCCGCTCGAGCCGTTTCGCGACTCGCTTGTCGTCGTCAGCAACCTCACGCGGGCGGAACCGAACAGCAACCACGCGGTGTCGTCGGCGTGCTGGCTGACCGGCGTTCCGCCCAAGCGGACCGACGGCCCCGACTTCCGCGTCGGCGTCTCGGTCGATCAGGTCATCGCGCGGCAGATTGGCCAGGACACGACGTTCCCCTCGCTCGAGGTCGCCACCGAGGACTTCACGGGCCTGCTCGGCGCCTGCGATCCGGGATACAGCTGCGCGTACATGAACACGCTCAACTGGCAGACGCCGACAACGCCGTTGCCCATGGAGATCAACCCGAGAGTCGTGTTCGAGCGGTTGTTCGGCGGCGGTGCGACAGCCGACGAGCGGCTGGCGAGGATGCGGACCGACCGGAGCCTGCTCGACTTCGTTGCCGAGGACCTGAAGCAACTGGAACGAGGCCTTCCGGCGAAAGACCGCGCACGCCTCGGCGAGTATCTCGATCACGTCCGGGAGATCGAGCGGCGGATTGAGCGCGCCGAGCAGCGGGCGCGGATGCAGCCGGATGTGCCGACCGCGCCTGTCGGCGTGCCGGAGTCCTACGTCGAGCACGTGGATTTGCTGTTCGACCTGCTGGCGCTGGCGTTCCAGGCGGATCTGACGCGTGTGTTCACGTTCATGATGGCGCGCGAGGTGAGCCAGCGCACCTACCCGGAGATTGGCGTCACCGAGCCGCATCACTCCATCTCGCACCACGCCAACCGGCCGGCAGCCATCGAGGGGCACACCAAGGTCAACCAGTACCACGTGAGCATGCTGGCCAGGTTCCTGGATCGGCTGCGGTCGATTCCTGATGGCGACGGCTCGCTGCTCGATCATTCGATCATCGTGTACGGCAGCGGCATGAGCGACGGGAACGGACACACCGGCGCGCCGTTGCCGCACGTGCTGATCGGCGGCGGGGCTGGACGGATGACGGGCGGCCGCCACGTCGTGACGCGCGAAGGCACGCCGATGGCCAACCTCCTGCTGACGGTGGCGCAGAAGTGCGATGTCGAGCAGGAGCGCTTTGGCGTGAGCACCGGCACCATCGCGATCTAACGGACGTGACTCTCACCCGCGCCGTTGGCGCCTGCGTGCTTCTTCAGATCGCCGCGACAATCGTCGGCGTGGCGGCGGGAAGCACGCCGCTCATCGACGCCGTGAGAAGCGGTGACGGTCAGGCGGTCACGCGGCTGCTCCGGCAGAGAACCGCGGTGGATTCCGCAGAACCGGATGGATCGACGGCCCTGCACTGGGCCGCCCGTCTCGACCGCGCCGAGATAGTGCAGGCACTCCTGCGGAGCGGCGCGCAGGCGGGGCGGGCCAACCGTTACGGGATCACGCCGCTGACCCTTGCCGCCACTAACGGCAGCGCGGGGGTCGTCGCGGCGCTGCTTGCGGCCGGGGCCGATCCCAACACCACCGGCGCGGGGGGCGAGACCGTGTTGATGATCGCATCGCGTACGGGGCGGCCCGAGGCGATGCGGCTGCTCATCGATGGGGGCGCCGACGTCAATCGCCGCGAGAGCTGGCACGGCGAGACCGCGCTGATGTGGGCCGCCGCCGAGAACCACGCCGAGGCCGTGACCCTGCTGGCCTCGCGCGGCGCCGATCTCGAGGCGCGCTCGAACGTGCCGGAGTTTCCCAAGGTCAAGGTCGATGCCGCGACGATGGTCGCGACGGCGCTGCCACGCGGCGGCATGACCGCGCTGCTCCTCGCCGCGCGGCAGGGAGCGGGGGCCGGCGTGGACGCCCTGGCGCGGGCAGGCGCCGACCTCGACGCCGCCGACCCGGACGGCACGACGCCGCTCGTCATGGCGATCATCAACTCGCACTACGACGTGGCAGCGCGGCTCGTCGAGCACGGCGCCGGCCTCGATCGGGCCGACGCGTCGGGTATGACTCCTTTGTATGCGGCGATCGACATGCGGCACCAGGAGCCGCTCGTCAACCGGCCGCTCGCGAAGCCATCGGGCCGTCTGCTGCCAGACGAGGTGATCCGGCTGCTCCTCGATCGCGGCGCCAACCCGAACGCGCGACTGAAGACGCCGCTGCTGATGCGGCAGCACAACGGAGGCGACCCGCAGCTCGGCGACGGCGCCACGCCCTTGATGCGCGCGGCCAAGGTGAGCGACATCGCCACGATGACGGCCCTCCTCGACAAGGGCGCCGATCCGAACCTGTCGCTGCGCAACGGGACGACGGCGCTGATGATCGCCGCCTCGCGCCAGGGACGCGGCGCGGGCCCGGAGCAGGCGACCGTCGAGTCGATGCGGCTCCTGATCGATCGAGGCGCGCAGGTGAACGCGGTGAACCAGAACGGCGAATCGGCGCTGCACGTCGCCGTGACCCGCGGCGACGCGCTCGTCAGGTTTCTCGCGGAGCGCGGCGCGGCGCTCGACCTCAAGGACGGGTCGGGCCGCACTCCCCTCGACGTCGCGATGGGCGTGCCGGCGGGCGGTGGACGAGGCCGCGGCCGCGGAGCAGCACCGCCGGGAGCAGGAGTCGTGCGCGAGAGCACGGCGGCGCTGCTCAAGGAACTGATGAAGGGACCCTGAGGCTCCGCACTTCGATACCATAAGCGCGTGCTGGATCAACTGCTCGGCGCGAGCCCGGCGCTGGCGGCCGTTCGCGAAGAGCTGGCGCGTGTACTGGCTCGACCCGCGGCACCGTTGAAACGCCTGCCGCCCGTGCTCATTCAAGGCGAGACGGGAACGGGCAAGGGGCTCGTCGCGCACCTGATCCATCAGATGGGTCCGCGCGCCGACGCCGCGTTTGTCGACGTCAACTGCGCGGCGATTCCCGAGACGCTGCTCGAAGCGGAGCTCTTCGGATTCGAACGCGGCGCGTTCACCGACGCCAGGCAATCCAAGGCCGGGCTGCTCCAGGTCGCTCATCGCGGCGCGATCTTCCTCGACGAGATCGGCCTCATGCCGGAGGTCCTTCAGGTCAAGCTGCTCAAGGCGCTCGAGGATCGATCCGTCCGGCGCCTGGGCGGCACGCGCGCCGAGCCGGCAGACGCCTGGGTGCTCGCGGCGACGAGTGAAGACCTGGTGGCCGCAATCGCCACCAGGCGGTTTCGCGAGGACCTCTACCATCGGCTCGCCGTCGTGACCGTGCAGCTGCCCCCGCTCCGCGAGCGCGGAACGGACGTCCTGCTGCTCGCGCGCCACTACCTCGACCGCGCGTGCCACGAGTACGGGCTGGCGGCCAGGAACCTGTCGCCGGACGCGGAGGCGGCCCTGCTGGCCTACGCGTGGCCCGGCAACGTTCGCGAGTTGGCCAACCTGATGGAGCGCGTGGCGCTCGTCTCGGAGGGCGAGCAGATCAAAGCCGACGCGCTGCGGCTGCCGCGCGCGCCTCGCATCCCGTCGGCGTCGCGCACGGGCGAGAGCGTGGACGAGCAGATCGCCCGGCTCGAGCGCGGTCGCATCGAGGAGGCGCTGCGAGCCGAAGGCGGAAACATCTCGCGCACGGCCGCCCGGCTCGGCCTGCCGCGCAACACGCTCCGCTACCGGATGGAGCGCCACGGTCTACTCGACGCCGACGCCTCGAGCCCGCGCCGCAAGCCCGAAGCGTCGAGCCAGTCCGCGCCGGTGCAGTGGCAGCGCACCCGTGTCACGATTCTGCAGGCACAGCTCGATGACGCGCTCACCGAGCCCGGTCACGAGCGAAGCCTGGCGCTGGAGGAGTTCGCCACGAAGATTGGCGGCTTCGGCGGCCGCATCATCGAGCTCGGCGCCGCTTTCGTCCGGTTCGCCTTCGGCCTGGACATCGTCGAGGACGCCCCACGCCACGCGGCTCACGCGGCCTTCGCGGTGCAGCGCGCGGCTTCCGCCGCCCGCGGCTCGCGCCCGCCGGTGACGGTGCGAATCGCCCTGCACACCGAGGAGATGCCCGTTGGCCGGCTCGAGGATCGAGTCGAGCTCGACGCCGACGCGCGCCGGACCACGCAAGGCGTCCTGGACCGCCTCCTCGCGATGACGTCCCCCGAGCCGATCGTCGCGTCGGCGGCAACCAAGCCGTTCCTGGAGCGGGGGTTCGACCTCGAGCCTGTTTCTCACGACGTACTCTGCTGGCGGGTCAGGGGGCTGCTCGACGGCGACCGTCACGCCAGTCCGTTCGTGTCGCGCACCCGGGAAATCGCGCTGCTCGAGGATCTGCTCTCACAGGTCGAAGACGGACGGGGCCAGACGGTGCTGCTCGCCGGCGATGCCGGCATCGGCAAGACGCGTCTCCTGCAGGAGCTTCACCGGCGGACGCGGGGGCGCGCCGCCTGGTATCAGGGATCGGCCGTGTCCTTCGGCGGCTCGCTGCCGCTGCACCCGCTCATCGATCTGCTGAAAGACGTGTTCTCGATTCGCGTCAGCGACGACAACGAGGTCATTGGCGAGCGGATCGACCAGACGACGGACGCGTTCGGAGAGCCGCTGCGCGGATCGATCGGCTTCCTGCGATCGCTGCTGTCGATCGAGGCAGGCGACCCTTCGCTGGCCCAGCTCGATCCGAAGCTTCGCCGGGCCGGCATCTTCGAGGCGATCGGCCAGCTGCTTCATGCGCTCGCGGGCGTTCGCCCGGTGATCGTCGTGCTCGAGGACGTGCACTGGATGGATCAGGCCACGGGAGAGTTCCTGGCGTTGATGGTCGAGAGCCTCGCGTCCAGCCGGATTCTGCTGTGCCTCACGCACAGGACGGGATACACGCTGCCGTTTGCCTCGGCGGCGATCGGCACGCAGCTGACGCTGTCGCCGGTCGCGCCCATCGACAGCGCGGCGATGGCCTGCTCCATCCTGGGTGCGCACGGCCTGTCGGCCGACTTGCAGCAGTTCATCGACCAGAAGACCGAAGGCAATCCGTTCTTCGTCGAGGAGGTCCTGCGATTGCTGCAGGAGCGCGGACTGATCGTCCGGCACGGCGAGCAGGCCGGCCTGTTGCAGCCAACGGGCAAGGTCGATGTCCCCGACACGATCCGGGACGTGCTGCACGGGCGCATGGGCCGGCTCGATCGGGCGTCGCGCGATCTGCTGAGAGTCGCCGCCGTCATCGGCCGGGAGTTCCCGCGTCGAGTCCTCGAGCGTGTCGTGGACGATGCGGCTCTCGAAGAGCGCCTGCGCGCATTGCGATCGGCCGACCTGATACAGAACGCACGAGTCTGGCCGGAGGTCGTCTACGCGTTCAAGCACGCGGTGACCCAGGAAGTGGCCTACGCCGCCGCGAGCGAGGATCAGCGTCGAGCCGAGCACGCCAGAATCGGCGACGCGATGGAGCAGGTGTACGCCGACCGCCTCTCCGAACACGTCGGCGTGCTGGCTCATCACTTCACGCAGGCGCAGCGCTGGCACAAGGCGCTCGAATACCTGCTGGCCGCGGCGCAGCAGGCGGAAAACAACTACGCCACCCGCGAGGCGCTCGCGCTGTACGACGAGGCCCGTCGCGCAGCCGAGCAGATGGCGGGCGGGGTGGGCGACCCGGACACCATCATGCGGATCCACGAGGCCAAGGCGCGACTGTACTTCGTGACCAGCGATTTCCAGCGTTCCGCGGCCGAAGGGGAGCGAATCCTTCCCCTGGCGCGCCTCACAGGCAATCGCGCCCGCGAAGCCGAGGCGCTCGCGATCATCGCCTGGGCCTCGACCTGGGGCCGCGACCTCGACGGGGCCATCCGCTTCTCGAAGGAGGCGATCGCGGTAGGAGAGGCCGCCGGCGCGCTGGCGGTACAGGGGAGAGCGCACTTCACGATCGGCTTCGTCCGCGGGGTCACGGGCGTGCTCGACGACAGCCGGGCCGCTCTCGACCGCGCCGTGGAGATCAGCACTGCCGCCGGAGATGCGTTCACTCGCTCCCTGTCGCTGTCGGGCGCGGGGCTGCTCCGCAACTGGACCGGCGACTACGGGGAGGCCGAACGCCTGCAGAGCGAAGGCCGCCGCGTGGCGCTCGAGAGCCGTCAGCTCTTTCCCCTGGTGTTCAGTTGTTTCCTGCGCGGGCTGACGTTGACGGGGAAGGGCGACTACGACGAGGCGCTCGCCTCGTTGAACGAAGGGTTGTCGTTTGCCGAGCGCGTCGGAGACGAAGCGATTCATCATCGGCTGCTCAATTGCTTTGGATGGCTCTACGCGGACCTCGGCGATCTCGAGCACGCCGAGGAGCTCAATGCGACGAGCGCGCTGGTCGGCCGCCGCCGCAAGGATCCGGGAACGCAGCCGAACGCGGAGCTGAATCTGGCCGAGATCTTCGCGGCCAGGGGCGAACGCGAGCGCGCGCAGGATCAGTACGACGGTGTCTTCCGCTACTGGGCCGATCCTGACGGCAGCCTGTGGATGCGCTACCGCTATTCGATCCGGATGTTCTATGGCATGGGACAGCTGGCGCTCGCGCGGGGCGACCTCGCGACAGCACGGTCGCACTGCGCGGAATGTCTCGGGCTGGCCACTCGAACAGGGTCGCGCAAGAACCTCGTGAAAGCGTGGCGGCTCGCCGGCCAGATCGCGCAGGCCGAGCGGGCGTGGGACACAGCGGAAGGCCACCTGCGGACGTCGCTCGATCTGGCAGTCGCGCTGGGCAACCCCGTCCAGCACTGGAAATCGGAGATCGCGCTGGGACAGTTCCTGCAGGACGTCAGG
>DASTDQ010000755.1:0-5438 GCA_035710305.1 Vicinamibacterales bacterium
TCCGAATCACCCTTGATGCGCAACTCGAAGACGCGGCCTCCAGGTCCTTTCAATCCCTTGATCGGACCCGCCGTCGCAATGGTTCCTTTGTCCATCACGACGACGTGATCGCACGCGTACTCGACATCGGGCAGAAGGTGCGATGACAGGATCAGGTTCAACCCCTTGTTGTGCGCGATGTCTCGTATCAGCTCGAGCATCTCGTCGCGCCCCTTCGGGTCCATTCCGTTGGTCGGCTCGTCGAGGAACACCAGGTCCGGATCGTGAACGAGCGCCTGCGCCAGCTTGATGCGCTGCTTCATGCCGGTCGAGTACTGGTCGATGTTCCGGTAGCGCGCCTCCCCCAGTCCGACGTAATAGAGCACCTCGTGAGCACGCTGCATGGCGTCGGCAGCGGGCAGGCCCGACAGCTCGCCGCAGTGCGCCACGAACGAGACCGCGTTCATCTGAGGGAAATGCGCGTCGCTCTCGGGCATGTACCCGATGCGTCCGCGGATGCGGAGCGGCGCGTGCCGGACGTCGAGCCCGAGCACGCGCATCGCCCCGCGATCGGGTGCGAGCAGGCCCAGGAGCGCCTTGATCATCGTGCTCTTGCCGGCCCCGTTCGGTCCAAGCAGACCCACCGCGCCCGAGGGAAAGGCCGTCGTGATGTCCCGGAGGGCCCACTGTTTTCCGTACCGGACGCTGACGTTATCGAGCTCGGCGACTGAGGACATGGCTCACGCGGGGTTCACGGTGACCAATACGATGGCCGAGGTTCAAAAGGTTCAAGCGGCTCATAGACTTCCCCGCAATCCCAGCGCGTCGGCCTGCTCACGCATGAATCTGATGACGTTGCCGATGTGCTCGTCGAGCGGCAGGCCGAGCACCTGGGCCCCGTTCCGCAGATCGTCGCGGGAGACGGCACGCGCGAAGGCCTTGTCCTTCATCCGCTTGACGACGCTGGGCGCCTCCAGGTCGAGCACGCTGCGGGAGGGCCGGACGAGCGCGGCCGCCGTGACGAAGCCGGCCATCTCGTCGCAGGCGAACAGCGTCCGCTCGAGAAGGCTCTCCCTCGGGACCCCCGAATAGTCGGCATGGGACAGAATCGCGCGCGTGACCCACTCGGGATAGCCGCGCCGGGCTAGCTCCTCACAGCCTCGAAACGGGTGATCGGCGGGCGTGGGATACCGCTCGTAGTCGAAGTCGTGCAGCAGCGCCACGACGCCCCAGTCGTTGTCGTCCTCACCGAAGGTGCGGGCATAGCCGCGCACGGCCGCCTCCACGGCGAGCGCATGCTTCCGCAGGCTCTCCCCTTGAGTCCATTCCGACAACAGCGTCCACGCCGCGTCGCGCGAGAGCGGTGTCATTGCGGCGCCCGGGTGTTGCCGCGCGCCACCAGCATGGCTCGCTCGATGACGGACACGGCCTTCTCGGTCAGATCGTAACGGTGCAGCTCGCCGGGATCGGCGAAGGTCGCGTCCGCCACGTCCGAGCCCGCGCGGAGCGCGCCGCCAACCGGCCAACACAGGTAGTCAACCAGGACGAAGTGGTACAGAACCCGGCCAGCCTCGTCGCGAGTGATCCGATCGAACACCTCGATCACGGGGCCTACGCCAACCTCGAGACCGGTTTCCTCGACCATCTCGCGCACGAGGCAGCCCTCGAGCGTTTCGCCGATTTCGACGGCGCCGCCCGGCAGACTCCATCGCCCCTTGAGCGGCTCGTGCTTGCGCTTGACGAGCAGCACCTGTCCGTCCCGAACGATCACCGCGCCGACGCCGACGTACGGGCGTTCAGGGTACTTGCGTCTATCGG
This sequence comes from Vicinamibacterales bacterium, assembly GCA_035710305.1. Classification (GTDB taxonomy): domain Bacteria; phylum Acidobacteriota; class Vicinamibacteria; order Vicinamibacterales; family UBA2999; genus Gp6-AA40. Next base: position 1,798 of record DASTDQ010000755.1, read on the forward strand.
TAGTGTTCACACTTCTCTCTTCACACTTCTCGGTTCGTGTTCAATTTCGGAGTTCGTGTTCGAGAGTTCAGCGTTCAGCGTTCCCGGTTCGGGGCCGGATTCTCCAGGGAACAACGAACCGCGAACCTTCTGAACACGAACCTGAAACTGAACACGAACCGAGAAGCGAGAACCGGGAAGCGTGAACGGTACTATTCACCGATCACTTTGACAACGACACGTTTCCGCCGCTGCCCGTCGAATTCCGCGTAGAACACCTGCTCCCAGGGGCCCAGATCGAGCTTGCCCGCGGTGACAGGCAGCAGCACCTGATGTCCCATCAGCGTGCGCTTCAGGTGCGCGTCCGCGTTGTCCTCCCCGGTCTGGTGATGCCGGTAGTCGAGCCCCGACGGCGCGAGCTTCTCGAGCCACACCTGGAAGTCCTCGATGAGCCCGCCCTCCCAGTCGTTGACGTAGACCGAGGCGGTGATGTGCATGGCCGAGACGAGGACCATCCCTTCTTTCACCCCGCTCTTCGTCACGACACTGGCAACCTCGTCGGTGATGCGGACGAACTCCTGCCGCTTCTTCGTGTTGAACCAGAGGTATTCGGTTGCTGTCTTCATGGGTCTCCGGTCTACGGTCAGAGCTTCATCGCCGCGTCGGCTTCGAGATCCCAGCGTGCGATCGCGCCCGCGTGGTAGCGGCGCAGGCCGGCAGCCGCGATCATCGCCGCGTTGTCGGTCGCAAGCGCAAGCCCCGGGATGAAGACGGGCAGATCGCGAGCCCGGCCGCGCGCCTCCGCCTCGGCCCGCAGCCGGCTGTTGGCCGACACACCGCCGGCGATGCCGACGCTGCGGGCCCCGTACCAACGCGCCGCCTCGAAGAGCCGGTCGAGCAGCACGCCGACGACCACTCGCTGAAAGCTGGCGCAGATGTCGCGGATCTCTTCCTCCGGCAGCGGGCTGGCCTCGGCGAGGCCGAGCGCCGCGCGCCGCCCCATTACGTATCGCAGGACGGACGTCTTGAGTCCGCTGAAACTGAAGTCGCGCCGGCCGGGCACATCGGGGGCGTTTCGGTCGGCGTGCGTCAGCCGCGGTTTCGGGAACGGCACGGCGAGATCGTCGCCCGCCGCAGCCAGGCGATCGACGACGGGCCCCCCGGGGTATCCCAGCCCGAGCAGCTTGGCGACCTTGTCGTAGGCCTCGCCGGCAGCGTCATCGCGAGTGCGGCCGAGCATGTCCAACGCGCCCGTCGACGTCAGCAGATAGAGACTGGTGTGCCCCCCCGAGACGACGAGCACGACGGCGGGCGTCGGCATCTCGCCCTGCTCGAGGACGAGAGACTCAATGTGGCCCGCGAGATGATGCACCGGGATCAGCGGGACATCGCGCGACCACGCGAGCGCCTTGGCGAACGACAAGCCGACGAGGAGCGACCCGACCAGGCCCGGCCCTTGCGTCACGGCCACGCCGTCGTAACGGGCAACGCCCGCCTCGGCGAGCGCGCGCTCCACGACACCGCAGATGTCGCGGATGTGCTGCCGCGCCGAGAGCTCGGGAACGACGCCTCCCCACTCGCTGTGAATCGCGTTCTGCGACGCCACCACGCTCGATCGCACGCGCCACGGGCGGCCCCGGTCGCCGGTTTCTTCCACCAGCGCCGCCGCAGTCTCGTCGCACGAGGTTTCGATGCCGAGAACGATCATCGTTTCGGATCCGGCACGGTCCGGCTAAAGCCGGACACTACGTACCGCCTGCTGCCCGCCGCCGGCTGCCAACTCGGCCAGCGATTCGCCATACGGCGGCCTGGCGATGCCGCGCTCGGTGATGATGGCCGTGACATACCTGGCCGGGGTCACGTCGAACGCCGGATTACGGATGCGCGCGCCTTCGGGCGTCAACCGGGACGGCCCGACGTGCGTCACCTCCCGGTCGTTGCGCTCCTCGATTGGAATCCGGCTGCCGTCGGGAGTCTTCAGATCGATCGTGGAAATGGGCGCAGCGACGTAGAACGGGATGCCGTGCTCCTTGGCGAGCACCGCCACGCCATAGGTGCCAATCTTGTTCGCGACGTCGCCGTTCGCCGCGATGCGGTCCGCACCAACGACGACGAGATCGACGCGGCCGAGCCCCATCATCGCGGCCGACATGCCGTCGGTGATGACCGTGGTGTCGATCCCGTCCTTGACCAGCTCCCAGGCCGTGAGCCTGGCGCCTTGCAGGAAGGGGCGCGTCTCGTCGGCCAGGACCGCGATCCGCTTGCCCTGCGCGACCGACGCACGAATGACGCCGAGCGCGGTGCCGTAGCCGGCGGTGGCCAGCGCCCCGGCGTTGCAGTGCGTCAGGATGTTGGCCGAGTCGGGCACGAGCGTGGCGCCGTGCGCGCCCATCGCCTTGCAGCTCGCGACGTCCTCGTCGTGAATCGCCCGCGCCTCGGTCTCGAGCCGCTGCGCGATTTCCGCGACGGAGGACCCGCCGTGCGCGGCCTCCGCGAACGTCCGCTTCATGCGCTCGATCGCCCAGAAGAGATTCACGGCGGTCGGACGCGTGGCCGCGAGCAGATCGCACGTATTCTGAAACTCGGTCGTGAACTTCTTCGTCCCGGTCGCGCTGCTCCGGCGCATGCCGAGCGCGATTCCCATCGCCGCCGCCACGCCAATGGCCGGCGCGCCGCGGATGACCATCGTGGTGATCGCCTTGGCCACTTCCTTGGCCGTCCTGCATGTCACGTAGACCTCGGAAGCAGGCAGCTTCCGCTGGTCGATCATGACAATCACATCGTCTTTCCACTCGATGGTGGGCAGCATGTCTCGGGATGATATCAAGCAGGGCTCAGGGCCCAGGCCTCAGGGCCAGGCCTGGGGCCTCCGACAGCCCTGAGGCCTGAGCCCTGGGCCCTGAGGCCTACTCGTTGAGCAGCCGCCCGTCGAACGGCAGCGGCAGCAGATCCTTCAGCCGATGCCGCCCGGTCTCGCGGCGGAGGTTGGCGAGCACCACTTCGAGATCGCCGCCGAACTCCCAGAGGACCTGCCGGCACGCGCCGCACGGCGGCGTCGGCGAGCGGGTGTCGGCGACGACCGCCACGCGACGGAACTTTCGGTGCCCCTCCGAGAGCGCCTTGAACATGGCGACGCGCTCGGCGCACACCGTCAATCCGTATGTCGCGTTCTCGACGTTGCAGCCGGTGATGATCGTTCCGTCGGCAGCTTCGAGCGCCGCGCCGACCTTGAATCCCGAATAGCCGGCCTGCGCGTGGCGGCGCGCGCGGCGGGCGGCGGCAATCAGCTTAGAGGCGTTCAATGATGCCCTCGATCAGCGAGATGAACGATCCGCGCACGCGCCGGGCCGTTTCGATGACTTCGTCGTGGACGAGCGGCTGCGGCAGCACGCCGGCGGCCATGTTCGTGATGCACGAGACGCCGAGCACCTCGAGCCCCATGTGCCGCGCGGCGATCGCCTCCGGCACCGTGGACATCCCGACGGCGTCGGCGCCGATCGTCCTGAGAAACCTGATCTCCGCGGGCGTCTCGTAGCTCGGGCCGGTCAGGCCGGCGTAGACGCCATGCGTCACCGGGACGCCGCGCGCGCGCGCCGCCTCGTCGGCGATCCCGCGCAGCCGGCGTGAATACACCTCGGTCATGTCCGGAAAGCGCGCGCCGA
>DASTDQ010000756.1:0-3315 GCA_035710305.1 Vicinamibacterales bacterium
CCCGCGAGCAGCGCGAGGCACACGAGGTGGAAGGCCTGCACGAGCGGGTAGATCCAGATTGAGCTGCCGATGAACTGACTGATCGGCAGGGCGCCAAGCCACTCGAAGAACGGCTGCAGCATTCGTGCGACTCCGGATCAGGTGCTCTGGAACCAGTTGTACGGGATGAGCCGGCCCGAAACGATGACGATGGCCCACATGACGATGGACACCGCACCCGAGAGCTTCGCCCCGAATGGAGTGGTTTCCGCCGAATCCCACTTGACGACGGAGTTGTAGGTGATGAAGTGGAACGCCAGCGCGTTGACGCCGGCGAGCACCATCACGAGCATCTTCGTCCAGAAGAAGATGTTCACGTAGAACCGCATCGGGTCGGCGTAGGTCAGCGTCAGCCCGGTGATGGCGCTGAGCGTCATCCCCGTCATCTGCCACGGGAACAACCGCTTCTGTACCTCCGAGAACGGCGTGCGCATGTTGCCGACGCCGAGCAGCCGCAGGTCCATCATCACGATCAGTCCCGCGAAGATGCACATGCTGATCACGTGCGAGACCGTCAGGTACGGCGAGACGTACTGCGACTCGCGGATCGCGATGCTCGTGGGGAACTCGCTCACCCAGAAGAACAGGTCGTGCAGCGGCTTCATCAGATCGGCCATGTGCGCCTTACGCCTCTTGCCCTGCGCCCAGTGCGTGGATCAGGGCATGCAGCGGTCATCGGGCGCCTTCGGCGTGTCTCGATACTTCTCGTGACACGCGAGACAGGCGTCGGACACCGTCCCGCTGACCTCGATCATCTGGTCGATGTTCTTGGCCTTGGCCGCTTTGAGTGTGGCCGCTCCGGCATCGGCGAGCCCCTGCGCCCACTTCTGGAAGTCGGCCTGATCGACGGGCACCGGCTTCCCGTTCTGGCACATGCGTCCCGGAATCAGAATGAGGTTCGCCGTCTCCTGCAGGGCGATAGCGGCGTTCTCGACCGCCACCCAGCCGCCGTACACGCCGGAGTACTGCTGTGTCGCCGCTGCACCTGCTCCCCCGGACTTCTGCGGAGCCCCCGGATCGTTGGTCTGCGTGTCGAAGATGATGTTGGAGTTCGGGAACGGAATTCCCTGCATCACCTGCGCGAGCGTGCCGTACACCTTGGGCTGCGGTGCCGCCGGAGCGGGAGCGGGCGCCGGCGCCGGCGCCTGGGTGCACGAGATGAACAGAGCCGTGATCGCGACGAGCCCGTACACGCGCTTCATAAGCGTCCTCCAACACGACGGCCGCAGACTGCCTGGCGGCCCGAAACGGATTCGGCACACGTTACCTTGACGATCTGCACGCTTTCAACCTGGAAGTTTTCCTGGTGGGGAAACCTGCGCGCGGAAGGTGGCGGGGGCGCCTGGTGCACAATCGGCGAACGAGTCTATCTCACGGTTTTCCAGGGGGTCAAGGTAAGCTAAGCATCTCGGAGGCCCCACGTGCAGGATCTCACCACCGGTTCTCTCACCGGCCATCTCCTGAAGACGACCAGCTACATGCTCGTCAGCATGCTGTTCCAGACGCTGTACGTGCTCGTGGATCTCTATTGGGTCGGCCGGTTGGGCACCGAGGCCGTTGCGGCGGTCGCCGTCAGCGGCAACCTGACGTTCGTCGTGCTGGCAGCGACGCAGTTGCTGGCGGTCGGAACCACGACGCTCGTCGCGCACGCGACCGGAGCGAGGGATCGGGCCCGGGCCAACCTGGTGTTCAACCAGGCGCAGGTGCTTTCGATCCTCGTCGGCGTTTTCTTCCTCGCCGGCGCGATGACCTTGCGCGACCTGTACGCCACGGCTCTCAGTGCCGACGAGAAGACCCGGGCACTGGCCAACGACTACCTGCTCTGGTTCATTCCGGCGATGGCGCTGCAGTTCGGCCTGATCGCCATGGGCGCCGCCCTTCGAGGCACCGGGAACTTCCGGCCGGGCATGATCGTGCAAACCGGCACGGTCATCATCAACATCGTCCTCGCGCCGGTGCTCGTCTTCGGATGGGGCACGGGTCGGCCGCTCGGCGTTGCCGGGGCGGCCCTGGCCACGTTCATCGCGGTGGCCATCGGCGTGGTCTGGATGACGCTGTACTTCGCGCCGCAGGACTCGTACTTGAAGTTCTCGCCGCGGGAGTGGGCGCCGCGCTGGTCGCTCTGGGGCGACCTGACGAAGATCGGCCTCCCGGCCGGCGCCGAGTTCGGTCTGCTCGCGGCCTACATGATTCTCGTCTACGCCGTGAGCCGCCCCTTCGGCGCGGCGGCACAGGCCGGCTTCGGGATCGGGATGCGCATCCTGCAGGCGTGTTTTCTTCCGGTCGTGGCACTGGGCTTCGCGGTGAGCCCGGTCGCCGGTCAGAACTTCGGCGCCAGGCAGCCGGCGCGCGTCCGGGCGACGTTCAAGATCGGCGCGTCGCTGGCCGCGGCGGCGATGCTCCTGCTGGCCCTCGCCGTCGCGTTCTGGGCCGACGCCATGGTGCGGGTCTTCACGTCGGATCCGCGGGCGGTGGGCACTGGCGAAGAGTACCTGCACATTCTGGCCTGGAGCTTTGTCGCCTCGGGAGTGATCTTCGTCAGTTCGAGCATGTTCCAGGCCATGGGCAACACGGTTCCCTCGCTGGTCACGTCGGCCCTCCGGATCGTGCTGGTCGCGGTGCCGGTGCTGGTCCTCGCCGGCACACCCGGGTTTTCGCTTCGCTGGATCTGGTCCATCTCCGCCTCCGCGGTCATCGTCCAACTCGCCTCGAGCCTCCTGCTGCTGCGCCGGGAATTCCGCCTGCGGCTCAATTTCGCCAAAGAAGAGAGCGGCCTGGTGCTTCGGAGCCTCGACGCGGAGACCTGACCTCGTGCTTCGCGCCGCCGTTTCGTTATAAGCTTCTCTGCCATGCCGTTCATCATCACCGACCCCTGCATTGGCACGAAGGATTCCGCCTGCGTCGACGTCTGTCCGGTTGACTGCATTCACCCGAGGAAGGACGAGCCGGAGTTCGCGACGGCGACGATGCTCTACATCCATCCGGACGAGTGCATCGACTGCGGCGCCTGCGTGCCGGCCTGCCCCGTGGCCGCCATCTACGACAGCGTTGACTCCACGCCGCCGTCCCAGAAGGACCTCATCGAGGCGAACGCGGTATACCGCGCGGGCGATGCGGCGGCCGTCGCGAATGCCGAAGCGATGGTCCAGGCTCACATCGCGTCGCACGCCGACCTGATGGCCGTGGCCCCCACGGAGCGCGCCGCGGCGCACGCCAAGTAATGGCGCGGGGCTGGGAGAGCAAATCCGTCGAGGCGCAGCAGGAGGAGGCGGCGGC
>DASTDQ010000757.1:0-3113 GCA_035710305.1 Vicinamibacterales bacterium
GGGTCCACCGATGCCCGTGCCCCCGGTTCTTGCGTAGATCTCGGCATCGGCCTTCGCCTGTGCCGCGGCCTGTGCCTCGCGCTTGGCAAACTCTCCCTCGGTCAGGACCTGTCGTTCACCGAAGTCCATCGGGCGCTGCAACGGCACGCCCATGTTGCCTGGCCATATGCCCTGAAGGTCCGGGTCTCCCCATGGTGTTCGGGGCACCGTGTAGGTCTGACTGATGGCTGGAACGCTGAGGAGCACCGTGAGAGCCGCTGCCCCTGCAGCGATGAAACAGGGTCCGAAGCCTCGACGCGCCATGTGGGCCTCCGCTGTGATCCGCTGAATCCGCGCGACGGGACCAAGGGTAACTCAGGTCAAGGGTCTGGCCGATAAAGCTTTCGTGGCCAACTGCGCGAATTGCGGTGCCCCGATGCACCTGGACACCCCTAAGGGAGTACTCGTGTGCGGCCACTGCGGATCGGTTGACGAAGGGCCGTCGCTGGCGGCGCATCTCGACATCGGCGGCCCGAGCTCGACGAACTGTCCTGCGTGTGCGACCCCCCTGGCCGACAGCCGTCTCGACGGCAACGGCGTGCTGTTCTGCCGCCGATGTGAGGGCCTTCTCGTCGGCATGGCGTGCTTCGTCGAGGTCGCCGAGGCGCTGCGCACGCGTGAAGATCGGGCGCGAGTGGTTCTACCTCGAGAGCAGATGCCCGGAATGCGCGAGTTGTCCTGCCCTCAGTGCGGCGGGCCCATGTTGAATCACGTCTATGGCGGACCCGGCAATCTCGTGATCGACACCTGCGAGAGCTGCCGGCTGAACTGGCTCGATCCCGGCGAGCTGCGCCGCCTCGCGCGAGCGCTGTAATGCCCCGAGGGGACTCACGAACGAACCACGGAGGCACAGAGACACGGACTCCGTGGTCCGTGCGGACTCCCGCTACAGGAACAGGTAACAGCCGACGGCGCCGATGACGGTCATCGACAAACCCCATGCGAGAAGCTTGTTGTAGGTCGGCCGCACCTGAGAGACGTCCGTGATCCCCGCGATGCACATGGCGCCGGTCGTGGACAGCGGCGACATGTCCACGAGGTGCGCCCCGATGTTCATCGACGAGGCGACGCTGAAGGGATCGCCGCCGAGACGCGCGATGAGTCCAGGGACGGTGGGCAAGAAGGCCGGCAGCACGACGCCCGACGTACTGCTGTAGACGGAGATGACGCCGGTCACGAAGGCGATGACACCAGTCAGCGTCCCGGGCGTGGCGAATCGCGCGAGAATCGTCGTGAACAGATCGAGGCCGCCGGTCTTCTCGAGCAGCGCCACCAGGACGCTGACGCCGCTCACCATCAGGATGGGAATCCAGGGCATCTTGCGGATGGCCTGCTCGTGGTCTGCCAGCCGCAGCGCCGCGAGGACGACCGCGCCGGTGAACGCGGCCATGCCGATGTTGGCGTTCAGGAAGAGCACGGTGCCGAGCACGCCGCCGACGATCGCGAGCGTGAGCCAGTGCTTCGCGTTGAGCCGGTCCGTTTGATCGGCGGACTCGCCGCCGCTGTAGCGGTGCCTGAACAGCCGGACGCCTCCGAGCAGGAGGTACCCGCCGAACGCGATGATGGCGTGCGCGGCGAGGTTGGCGGCGTACGTGCGAATCTCGTAGCCCCCGAGGCCGATCTTGTCCATCAGGCCGGTGACGATGATCCCGGTCGGCGCCACCGGCGAGAGCGCGCCCGACTGGGCCCCGTTGCCCACCATGATGGCCATGAGGAACGGTGGAATCGAGGCGCGCGCCGCGACGGCCATGGCCATCGGCGCGAGCATCGCGGCGGTCGCCACGTTACCGGGCCCGAGCGAGGCGATCACGCAGCCGAGCCCGAAGAACATCACGGGAATGAGCCCGGCGTTGCCGCGGCAGACGCGCACCGCGGCGTGCGCCACGCGATCGAGCGTGCCGTTCAGCTGTGCCTGGGTGAACAGCAATGTGACGCCGGTCAGCGTGAGGAACAGCTGCACCGGGAAGCCGCTCAGCACGTCACCCAGGCTCATCCCTCCGAGATAGACGCCGACGATCCAGGCGAGGGCGAGCGCGAGCACGCCGACGTTCATGGTGGTCGTGCAGCTGACGATCATCGCCACGACCAGGGCGCCGAGAGACAACCAGGCAAGAGGCATCAGCCCTCCAACAATTCGGCCAGCAGCACCGCCGGATGGATTGCCGTCGCCCCGGTGAAATCGGCGATCTGATGCCGGCACGAGGTGCCGGCCGCGACGACGACGGCATCGGCTGCCTTGCTGCGAACGGCCGGAAAGAGTTTTCGTTCGCCGATCGCTCGCGAGAGATCGTAATGCTCGCGCGCGTACCCGAAGGAGCCCGCCATGCCGCAGCAGCCGGCATCGAGGTCAACCACGCGGGCGCCGGGGATGCGAGCCAGGAGCGAGATCGACGAGGGGACCAGGCTCATCGACTTCTGATGACAATGGCCGTGCAGCAGGATCGACGCGGGTCCGGGCCTGAGCGGCAGCCGCGGGGCAATCGTGGAGGTGAACTCCTCGAACAGAACGCTGGCGGAGGCGACTGTCTCCGCGCGACGGCGCGCCTCGCCGCGCAGCAGGGCCGGGGCGTCCTCGCGTACGGCCGACAGGCAGCTTGGCTCGCAGAACACGATCGGCCGGCCGGCCGCCGCGTCCTGATACAGCCCGTCGGCATTCCTGGAAGCAAGGTCGCGGGCCTCTCCGAGCAGCCCCTTCGAGATCTGCGGACGGCCGCAGCACTGGTTGGATGCGAGGACGGTGCGACGCCCGGCGGCCTCGAGCACCCGTATCGCGGCGACGCCGATCTCGGGGTCGTAGTAGTTGGTGAACGTGTCGTTGAAGAGCAGTGTGTCCGCGTGGTCTTTTGGCGCGCGGACGAGACTGCTCAACGTCGTCCGCCGGAACCTGGGAAGCCGCCGGCGTCGATCGAGGCCGAGCAGCCGCTCGTTCAACATTCGGACGGCGCGGCTTGCCGCCACCCAGTTCGAGAGCGGCGCCAGACGGCTGCCCCAGGCCGCGACCGTTCGCGCGTGGCCGAGCACGCGGGCCTCTCGCGACAGGCCGTGCCGCTGCCAGTAGTCCGCGAGGAATTCGC
>DASTDQ010000758.1:0-2106 GCA_035710305.1 Vicinamibacterales bacterium
CCCCGGCAGCTCTCCGGCGGCATGCGACAGCGCGTAGCGATCGCGCGCGCCGTCGCGACGAGGCCGCGCATCCTGTTCCTCGACGACCCCTTCGGCGCGCTCGATGCGCTGACCCGGGAAACGCTGCAGCAGGAACTGGCCAGCCTCGGGTCACGCCTGAACCAGGAGGTGACGACCGTCATGATCACCAACAGCGTGGAAGAAGCCATCCTGCTCGCGGATCGCATCGTCCCGATCGTGCCCGGTCCTCCTGCGACGCTCGGTTCCCCCATCGCCGTCGATCTGCCGCGCCCGAGGCGCGTCGCCGACCTCGCGCGCGACGAACGGGCCACCAGCGTCCGCGGGCACGTCGTCGCCACGCTCACCGCCGGCCTTGGACGCCCCAGGGCCCGAGGGAACGGCGCGGACGGGACGGCACCGGCGCCGGTTCTCGGCGCGATCGCCAAGGAGACACGATGACGTTCCCGCTCGAGCTGACCGGCCTGACGAAGGTCTTCGCCACGCCGACCGGCCCGTTCATCGCCGTCAAGGACGTCAACGCCCTCGTCGAAGCCGGCGAGTTCGTCGCCGTGCTCGGCCACTCGGGCTGCGGCAAGTCCACCGTGCTCTCGATGATGGCCGGGCTCGAGCGTGCGACGTATGGCGGCGTCATCATCGACGGCCGGGAGGTGGATGCTCCCGGACCCGAGCGGGCCATCGTCTTTCAGTCGCCATGCCTGCTGCCCTGGCTCACGGCGCGCCAGAACGTGGAGCTCGCGATGGGACGCGCCGCTCGCCGAGTCGATCGCCGCGAGGTGGCGGCGAGGGCCGCGCACTATCTGGAACTGGTCGGGGTGCAGGATGCGGCAGATCAGCTGCCGTCGGCGCTGTCGCTCGGGACGCAGCAGTGCGTGTCGCTGGCGCGCGCGCTGGCAGTGGAGCCGCGCTTCCTCCTGCTCGACGAGCCGTTCTCGCAGCTCGACTCGCTCACCAGGTTCGAGCTCCAGGACACGCTGCTGCGCGTGTGGGAGCGCTCAGGCCGGACTGTCGTGATGGTGACACACGACGTGGACGAAGCGCTGTACCTGGCGGACCGCCTGATTCTCATGACGGATGGACCCGAGGCCACCATCGGCGACACGTTCACCGTGCCACTGCCCCGCCCGCGCGCCCGGGCGGCCGTGCTCGGGCACCCGCGCTATCACGCGTGCCGCCGGCACATCATCGATTTTCTGGAGCATCACGCGCACCAGTCGCGGCCAAGCGCGCTGGATTCAGTCCTACGCACTGAGCGATCCAGCTGACGCTTGTCGGTGCGAGCGTGCCGATCTGTCGATTACTCTTCTCCCGAGTAACGCAAGACCAGAACAGTGAGGTCGTCGCTCTGCGTTGTGTCGGCGCTGAATTGACGCACCTCCGCGAGCAGACACTCCAACAACGGCTCGGAAGCACGCTGACGATTGGCTTCGACGCAGGATAACAGGCGCTCCTCTCCGAATTCCTCCCCATCGGCGTTGCGGGCTTCGGTGATCCCGTCGCTGAAGGCCACCAGCACGTCTCCGGGCTCGAGCCGCAATCGATCTTCCTCGAACGTCGCCTGCTCGAACGCGCCGATGATCAGGCCACCAGCTTCCAGGCGCCGCACACCACTCCGTGAGAGAAGGATTGGCGGATTGTGTCCGGCGTTGCAGTACACCAGACGGCCGTCCGGTTCGAGCACGGCGTAGAGGACGGTGGCAAAGCGAGCCTCGATGGCCCGACGGACGAGCGCGCTGTTGGCCTGACTTATGGCGGCCGCTGGCTCGAGACTCCGGCGAGCGTTGGCCGTGAAGATTCCCTGCAGCACGGCGGCCAAGAGGGCCGCGGGCGGTCCTTTTCCCGCGACGTCGCCAAGAACGAACGCAAAAGCCCCGTCCGTCAGATTGAAATAGTCGAAGAAATCGCCGCCGATCGCGCGGCAGGGTACCGACATCGCGGCCACTTCAAATGCAGTCGCTCTGTGGCAGAACTGTGGAAGAAGTGCACGCTGAATTTCCGCAGCAATCTTCAGCTCGTGTTCGCGTTGTGCCCTTTCCAATAGGTCGCGATAGAGACGCGGGCCTTCAGTGGCGGGTTCCGCCTCGTCGG
>DASTDQ010000759.1:0-4592 GCA_035710305.1 Vicinamibacterales bacterium
GTGCCGGAGATCGTTGTCGAAGAGGTACACGGCGGGCACGTGCGTGTGCCCGAACAGGCAGAGCGGACGCTCGGTCACGAGAAGAGCCCGCCTGGCATCGAGGTCGTCGAAGATGTAGGCATCCTCGTCGAACGGCGAGCCGTGGCAGATCTGCACGAGCGGATCGATGTTGATCGGGCCGGCCGGCAGCGCGGCGAGCCACGTCCTGTTCGCGGGCGTCAGTGCGGAGGCGGTCCACGCGATTGCCTGCTTCGCCAGGTGGTTGAACGCCTCGACGTCTTCGATGCCGGCCCCCACCTTGTCGTGGTTGCCTCGAATGATTGTGGCCCCGGGCAGGGCACGGACGCGTTCGATGACCGCGTTCGGGTCCGCGCCGTAGCCGACGAGGTCGCCGAGCACGAGCGTGGCATCGTGGCTCGGAGCGCTGGCGAGCGTCGCCTCGAGCGCCTCGAGGTTTGCGTGTATGTCGCTGATGACCAGGTATTTCATGCCGTCAGAAGTCGATCCATTCGAGCAGTCGCCCCACGATTTCTTCGACCGGCCGGCTCGCGTCCACCCGCACGTGGGCGTGCGCGTAGGCCAGCTGCCGGCGTGTAAACAGTTGTTCCATCTGCGCACGATCCGCCGCGAGCGGACGTCGTCCGTCGACCGGCACGCGCTCGAGCACGCCAGCCAGCGGGAGGTCCAGCCACGCCACCACACCGTCGGCGAGCATCAGCGCGCGGTTGTCCGCTTCGACGAAGGTGCCGCCTCCGGTCGCCACCACGACGTGTCTGGCGGAGACAAGCTCGCCGAGCTCCATCCGCTCCAGGTGTCGAAAATGCGCCTCGCCTTGCTGGCCAAAGATCGCAGCCACCGTCCGGTGCTCGCGCGCCTCGATGCGCTCGTCGATGTCTTCCACACGCCAGCCGGTACGCCGGCCGAGAGCGCGGGCCACCGTTGACTTCCCAGCCCCCATGAAGCCGACGAGATAGAGCTTGTCCGCCTTCACGCGCGAAGTGACTCGAGCACGGTGAAGAACTCGGGGTAGGACACGGCGGCCGCCCCGGCATCGTGGATGTTGGTAGGCCCGGACGCGCCCAGCGCCGCGATGGCAAACGCCATCGCCAGCCGATGATCGCCTCGGGCGTCGACGTCGCCGCCGCGCAGGCGCCGATGCCCGCGCACGTGGAACCCATCAGGAAACTCCTCGATCTCGCCCCCCATGCGTCGAAAACCGTCCGCGAGGGCAGAGATCCGATCGCTCTCTTTCACTCTCAGTTCGCCGGCTCCCGTCACGCGGATCTCGCCGCCGTGCGTGGCCAGCGCGCCCAGCACGGGCAGTTCGTCGATGACCCCGGGAACCTCGTGCGGGGCGACCTCGGCGGAGCCGAGGGCCCCATGCCTGACCGTGACGCTCCCCACGGGCTCACCGCCGTCGTCGCTGTCAGCCTGGACCACGACCGCGGCGCCCATCCGCTGCAGGATTTCCAATATCCCCGTGCGTGTGGGATTGAGCCCTACTTGCCTTATAACGATCTCGGACCCTGAAAGCGACGCGGCCGCGACCATCCAGAACGCCGCCGAGGACAGGTCCCCCGGGACCTCGAGTGCCCGGGCGGTCAGACGCTGCCTCCCCTGGATGGCCACTTTGTTGCCCTCCCTCGTCACGGCCACCCCGAACTCGACCAGCGCGCGCTCCGTATGATCCCGCGTGCCCGTCCGCTCGGTGACGGTCGTTCGCCCGTCGGCGTGAAGACCGGCCAGCAGCACGGCGCTCTTGACCTGCGCGCTGGGCACATCGGGCTCGAAGTCGATCGGGCGAGGGGACGCAGTGCCGTGAATCGTCAACGGAGGCCAGCCGTCGTTCGACTCGATTCGTGCCCCCATGCGCTCGAGCGGTGCCGCGACGCGCTTCATGGGGCGGCGCCTCAGCGACTCGTCGCCTTCGATCGTCGCGGAAAAAGGGTGCGCCGCGAGCACGCCGGCCAGCATACGCATCGTGCTGCCGGAATTGCCGGCGTCGAGCGCGGCGCCCGGCGGGCGAAGGCCTCCGAGGCCGAGACCCGCGATCTCGAGGGTCAGGCCGGCGGGGGTCTGATCGACCGGCTCGATCGACACGCCGAGCGCGCGAAGACAGTTCAGTGTCGACCGGCAGTCGCCGCCGGTGGAGTAGCCCCGGATCGTGGACGTTCCATCGGCGAGGGCCGATAACAGGGCGTAACGATGCGAGATTGACTTGTCTCCCGGAGGGCGGACCTGTCCCCGTACACACGGTGTGGGATGGACAGTGACGGTCCGCGGCGGCGGCATGCAGTTAGTCTAGCTTGTCGCTGGTGGCCGGTCGCCGGTGGCTGGTTCCGGGTTCACGATTTTCGCTACCGGCGACCAGCTATCGGGTACGAGCTATGGCTATAATTTCCTGTTAGGGTTCATGAGCCGCGCCAAAACCGTCTGTCTCGAGTTCCACAGCAGCTACGAGATACTCGACTTCGTGCAGGTGGCGAGCGATCATCTCGGCCGGCTGGCCGGGCTCGACGACGAGGCGCTCCATTGGGTGGGCGTGGCCGTCCGGGAGTCGGTCATCAACGCGATCAAGCACGGCAACGCCGGCGACGAGGGAAAGTACGTGCGAGTCGAGTTCACGCCGCTCAACTCTCACACGCCATCCGGCATTGCCATCCGCGTCCGCGATGAAGGGGCCGGGTTCGATCCCGACAAGATTCCCGATCCACTGGCGCCAGAGAACATGCTGAAGTCCAGCGGCCGCGGCATTTTCATCATCCGCAACTTCATGGACGAGATGGTGCTGCAGCGGGCGCCCGAGGGCGGCATGGAAGTGGTCATGGTCAAGCGCGTGACGGCGACGCAAACCGACTCTGACTCCCGATCCAGTCTGCCCGGCGAGTGAGCGCCCCCGATCCGGTACTGCTCGCCACGGCAGCCGAGATCGTCCTTCGCGCCGGCGACATCCAGATGTCGCGCCGGCAGTCCGGGTTCCACGTCGAGAAGAAAGGAACGATCGATCTCGTCACCGAGGTCGACCTGGAGTGCGAACGCATGTGCCGCAGCGTGCTTGCGGAACGCTTTCCCGATCACGACGTGCTGGCCGAGGAGTTGAGCAGCGGACCGGCGGAGCCGGCGTCCTCGCGCTACCGATGGGTGTTCGATCCGCTCGACGGCACGACGAACTATGCGCACGGCCTGCCGATCTTCTGCGCCTCGCTCGCCCTCGAGATCGACGGCGAGGCCGAGGTGGGCGCGATCTACGACCCCACGCGGAAGGAGCTGTTCACCGCCGAGCGCGGCGAGGGCGCCTATGTGAACGGGACGCGCCTTCATGTCTCCGACACGGCCGGACTCGGGGACTCGCTGCTCGTGACCGGGTTTCCCTACGACGTCCACGAGCGGCTGCACGACCTGGTCCCACTGTTCGGCGCCTACCTCGGCCGTGCGCGGGCGGTGCGCCGCCTCGGTTCGGCGGCTCTCGACCTCTGCTACATCGCGGCAGGGCGCTTCGACGGATTCTGGGAACAACGCCTCAAGCCCTGGGACGTCGCTGCCGGGGGGCTGATCGTGACCGAAGCGGGCGGCCGCGTGACCGGGATGGACGGCACGCGCTTCGATCCGGCGGCCGGCCACCTCGTGGCGTCCAACGGGCGCATTCACGACGAGATGCTCGGGGTGATCGCGACACATCAGGGGGCAGGGGGCAAGGGGCGGGGGGCAGGGGAAAGGTGACGTAGAGTGCGCGCCTTCATCGACGCGCTCTACGCGTTTGCCCTCGCGATTGGCGGCCCAGGTCTTTTCGTGGTCACGTTCCTGGATTCGTCATTCGTCCCGCTGCCGCAGATCAACGACCTTCTCGTCGTGCTGATGGTCATCGGCCACAAGTCGTGGGTCGTGTACTACGCAGTGATGGCCACGGCCGGCTCGGTTGCCGGCTGCTATGTGATCTACTACCTGGCCGACAAAGGCGGCGCGGCGTTCGTCCGTAAACGCCTCAAGCCGGGGCACCTCGAGCGAGGCCTGAAGGCGTACCAACGCTACGGCGTGCTCGCGCTCGTCGTGCCGGCGCTGCTGCCGCCGCCCGCGCCGTTCAAGTTGTTCGTCCTGGCCGCGGGGCTTGCGGGGGTCCGCCCGCTGCAGTTCGTGACCGCCCTGACCATCGCGCGCGGGGTACGGTTCCTGACAGTCGGCATCCTGGCCGTCTACTTCGGCGACGCGGCGCTCGAGCTGATGCGCGAACACGGCGTGGCCGTCTCTCTCGCGCTCGTGGGTCTCATTCTGGCTGGCGTCGCCATCTGGTGGCTGCGCTCTCGCAGCCGACCGCGGGCAGTAGGCAGCAGGCAGGGTTGATCGCAGATTCGACGCACGAAGGCCCGTGAGGGCCAGAGGAGAAATCGCAACATCTGACGTGCGTCCTGGCATCTGGCGACGGTCTACCGCGCGGCACGGTTCTCGCGATGCGCCCATGCTAGGATGGCGCGAAGTCCATGTCAGTCGCAGTCAGCAGACGGCGTTTCACCGCGGACGACTACCAGCGAATGGGGCAGGCCGGGATTCTGTCGGACGACGACCGGGTCGAGCTCATCGACGGCGAGGTCGTGGCG
>DASTDQ010000760.1:0-3824 GCA_035710305.1 Vicinamibacterales bacterium
GCGTCAGTGGAGCGGCGGCGCTTGATGGCCTTCACGAGGCGCTCGCTGTCCGACGCGGGAATGAAGGTGAACGGCCCTTCGTCCGGCCCGACGTCCCGCAGGTTCAAGAACAGTTTCGCTTGCCGGCGGCCCTCGGGATCGAGATGGTAAATCTGGCTCGACATCACCTCGTCCCCACCGTGGTTCACGGAGTACAGGAGATCGACGCGGTTGAGATGGGGGATGGTCCCGAGGTAGTTCGTCACGAGGCTCAGCAGGCCGTCCGACAGCGCAAAGTCCACGAGCCCGGGGTGCTCGGCCAGGTCCTGGTTCGTCAGGACGCTGCGAAGGAAGGCCCATTTCTTGGCGTGAAGTGCGGTGTCTGGACCGGCAGCCGCTTCGATCTTCCGTTTCTTCTCCTCGAAGAGGTGCAGTGACAACTTGACGACTTCGTCCGTGCCTGGAAGCGACCCGGGAGGCAGAAGCGCGTAGCCGGCCTGGCGGTCGAGCCTCGCGTCGGGGTGGCGCCGGTTGTAGGCGATGACGGCGCTCTTGCGCTGGATCGCATCGCGCGGCGACGTCGCCACGTCGGAGACGGCCAGCAACGCACGCCCCGCGCTCGTGTAGCGGCCCTGATGATAGACGCGTCGCCGAAAGCGTTTCGCGTTCTTGCCCGCGTGCCTGAACGTGCGCCCGAGCATGTTCACCGAGAAGGCAAGCGCTCTCCCGAGCGTACGCTGGTACAGAGTCCGGGACTCGACGTGCTCCATGGTCGCGATGTCAGTCTACATTACACGCGAATTCACTTGTATCGAGTAAGAGATCAGCCGTTCACACTTCTCGGTTCTGACCTTCTCCGTTCGTGTTCACGTTCGGTTCTCGCATTTGGTGTTCGGTGTTCGGCGTTCGCACCGGGGTTCGTCGCGACGGCGCCCGCATCACGCTCGAACCTGAACACGAACAGAGAAGTGAGAAGGGAGAAGGGTGAACGACTGATCTCGTGCTCAATTCATTCAAATTCAGGCACACTCCGGGATTACAGGCCGGCCGGAACGTGGGCGGCCAGGAGCGCGTGAACGTGGGTTGCGCGCAGCGTGTCGAGATCGTTGACGTCGAGCGCCACGTACGACCCGAACGGCCCGCCCGTGAAGACGCGCCGCGCCAGCTCGAGATGCCGCAGCGTGAACGGGCGCGTCTCCGAGTAGAACGAAAGCGACTTGACGCCCAACAGGGGCGCCAGATACGACAGGCCGCCGTGTGTGCCGACGAATGCGCGAGCCCGCGAGACGACCGCCGACTGCAGCTCGAGATTCGAGCGCGGCGACATCAGGTGCGCGATGGAATGGATGCGTCCGCGAGCCGCCACGGGCACATCGCGATGATCGTCGAGCTCCGTCGCTGGATTCAGCAGGACGACGTCCGTCGTTTCGGCGAGGCCGTTCAGGAGATCGGCGACGAATCGGCGGTTCGTGTCGGTATCGGGGAACACGTCGTTGAAGTAGAAACGGACGGCCACGTAGTCGTCCGGGAGCCGCCCGGCCAGATGGCCGCTCTCGACGCGCAGCGGCTTGAATTGCGTGAAGTTCTCCACGGCGTTGACCGCGGCCCGGCTCTGCCAGAATCCGTGGAACAGCCGGTACATGTACATCGGGTGCAGCAGGTCGCAGTGAGCCAGATGCGCTCCCTGCCGCACGAGCTTGATCGTGTTGCGATCGAACTCCGTCATCGTCCGCGGCTTCTGCCTGCCGTCGGTCGCGCGCTGCTCGCTGCGCTGTCGAAACTGTTCCGGCGTGTAGTAGTCGAAGAGGTCGACGTACCGTGCCGTGACGTCTCGGTACCAGGCCGCGCAGCCGCCCCTCGAGACGACGACGAGGCGATCGGCATCCAGCAGGCGCCGGCTCGTCACCCACTGGAGAAACGGGATCCAGTACAGGAGCTCGTAGCCGACTTCGCTCACCCATGGGCCGACGATGATGGGGCGATCCCTGCGTGAGATCCGATGCAGCACCCGCGGCACGGCGACGGCTTCCTCGCTCGGCGCATCGACCGCGGACAGACGCGACAACGCGCGCGGAACGATGTGCCGCTTCGCGAAGTTCCGGATCGGACGGAACCGGAACAGCCAATCGAAGAGCGCCAGCGTGACCTTGAGGATCGTTCCGGTGATCGTGATGGGCCGCAGCTGCCGCTGCCGCTTGCGCGACACGCGCGTGACGCGGCGAACAGCCGCCAGCAGAACGGCGACAGGGTAGAGCAGGGTCCGCACGGGGTACACGTAGAGCGGCAGCCGCTCGGGCGCGGGCGGCGGCGTGGCGGCGAACTGCTCGATCGCATCGACCATGCGCGGCGTCGCCTCGACGTCGAGCCCGTGCGGCCGCGTAAATGCCTTGACGAACCCGTGAATCCGCCGCGTCGTGCCATCCGGATCGTCGAGTGCGGCCGCGATCTGACGCACGTGCGAGTCGAAATCGTCGGCGACGTGCAGCAGCCCGCCGCCTTCCGACGTCAGGTGCCGGAAATGCAGCGTGCCGTCCTGGGTGCGCTGGTAGGCCGGCGTCCTGACCGAAAACACCGGGCGCCCTACGATGCCGCATTCGATTTGGGCGCTCGTGTTGATGCCGACGGCCGCCGCGGCGTGATACATCGAGTCGAAGAAGTCGTTTCTCGATTCGGCATCCACCGGGCTGGCGCCGCCCTTTGGCCAGATGGCCACGTTCGAAAACGACAGCTCGTCGAACCGGTGCCACGGCTGGCGGTTTTCAGGATGCGGGCGCACGAGAATGCCCGCTGTGGACACGCGCGCGTCCGGTGCCGCGCGGACGGCGGCGATCCAGGACTCGATGAACGTCAGTTCGTCCGGCGCGATGAAGGGCGACGAGCAGAGGTAGAGGAGAATCGGTCTGGCCGGGTCGAGGCCGACGCGGGCGCAGAACTCGCCGCGCGTCGAGCTCGGCCTGCGCGCGAACCACTGGTCGTACACCATCGCGCCGGTGACGACCACGCGGTCCGGATGGCTCCCGTGCAGGTCCACGGCTTCCGTCTTCTGCGCCTCGTTCCAGACGTAGACGCGGCCGGGCTGCAGCCTGATCAGCCCCTTGTTCGTGAGGTTGTCCCAGCTGAGGACGGGCAACGCCGACCGGATGCCCAGGCGCCGGGCGGCCTTGACGTAGTCGACCTGATCGGACCCGATGTCCACGAGAGGGCTGACGAGGAGCACATCGGGCCGCTCGCGCTCGACGGCGGCCAGGACGGCCCGGTCGATGGGAATGGCGCGTTCGACGGCGAGCAGGGCCCCGGTCAGAAACCGGTTCCCGGCGCGGCTGCGGAAGATCGGCCGCTCCACGAACCAGCGCATCGGCGCCGGCGCCTTGCCTCGTGCGCGCTCCTTGAGGCTGTTGACGCCTTCGTATTCGGGCGTCAGGTAGCGGACGTAGTCCACGCTGTACCGCGCCGCGCGCGCCAGGCCGAGCCAGAACCGCCAGGGAGTCTTCTTCGGGACGTCCCTGCAGGTGATGTTGGGAGCGGACAGCAGCTCCTGGAGCAGCCGGTTGTCGCCCTCTTTGTCCTGGTGGCCGAAGACGAGGTGGACCTGGTGATTCCGCGCGGCCAGCGCCTGGAGCGTTGACGCGAAGTTCCTCAACACTCCGGTGTGCCGCATCGAAAACAGGACTCGCATTGGCCTGTCTAAATTACCACTCACGGCGCAGGGAAGTCTGCCCACGCGATCCCTTTGCACGAAACTGCCTCCTCATCGTCGCGGAGTGTTCGCGATTGCAGTACTCGTCGTTGATCGCTAGTAGATGCGTCACGTACGATCTCGACTCCCCGCTTTGACGCTCGAACGT
>DASTDQ010000761.1:0-3133 GCA_035710305.1 Vicinamibacterales bacterium
GGCGCCCAGGCCATGCCGCTCGTCGTGACGTAGACGTTCTCGCGCATGTACTCGCTGAGCGTCCGCTTCAGGCGATCCGCGCCGTTGCGGATGAAGGGGCGCGCGGTCTTGTTCATGTAGTCGAGACGGAAGAGCCAGAACGGCAGCGCCTCGCCGCAGTGTCCGACCACGATCCGCAGATCAGGAAATCGATCCAACGCGCCGCTGCGCAGGATCGCCAGCACGTGCAGGCCGGTCTCGGCCGCGAAGCCCCACAAGGCGCCCTCGAGTCCTTTCTCGACGTACGGGCCCACCATCTGCGGCGGCGGCCCCTGCGGGTGGATGTAGAGCGGGACCTTCAACGCTTCGGCCGCCTCGAAGATCTCCCAGAACTTCGGGTCGTCCAGATGCTCGCCTCGCGTGTGCGAGTTGATGATGAGGCCCTTCAGCCCGAGCCGCCGGACGGCGCGCTCCGCCTCGCGCGCAGCGCCTCGAGGATCCTGCGGGGCCACGGCGGCCAGTGCCGCGAAGCGGGTCGGGTACTTCCGGACGGCCTCGGCCACCTGATCGTTGGTGGACGATGCAAGAGAGGCGGCGGTCGGGGCGTCGAACACCTGCACGCCGGGCGAGGTGAGCGACAGGATCTGCAGGTCGATGCCCGAGCTGTCCATGTCGGCGATGCGGCGTTCGCCGATGTCTGCCAGCCGCTCGGACAGCACCGGGCGCGCGCCCAGCCGCGTCCAGAGCGCGATGAAGCCTGGATCGTCGATCGACTTCTTCGCCGCCATGGAGCGGTAGGTGTCGAGCAGCTCCATGGGCGCCCACGCTTCTTCGGTTGCGATTCGTTTGTATCCGACTGCCGTCATCACGCCTCCCGCGGCCCGCCAGAACCGCGAAGGCGATGCTAACCCAATCAGGCCGCCTGACGGCGCGCTTCCACGCGCTCGGCACGGTAGCAACGCTCGGCCTCTCGCCGCAGCGCGCGCAGAATGCGCCACCGGATGAGGCGAACGCCGGGGCTCACCGCGCGCCAGTACCAAAGGAACTTCCTGCGCGTCGTGGGGTCAGTGGCCTTCGTCCGCGTTTCAGAGCGAAATCGGGTCAGCGCCGGGCCGAGCGGCTCCACTTCGAGGGTCCAGACAATCTTGACGAGATCGGGCTCGGCGAACGACGTGAACTCGCACGGATCGACGGCGGTGAACGTGACGTCCCGCCTCCAGGGGCGCGCGACCGCGCCCATTACCAGCGTCCGGCCGGCCGAGTAGGAGAGGACGCCCCAACCAAGCGCGAGCATCTCGGCGACGAGCCCGCTGGCCGTTCGCGTCCTGGGCTGATCGCCCATCACGAAGGCGCGAATCCGGACAAGCGCGACATACAGAGGATCGGACAGGAGGTCCAGATGTTTGGCCACCTCGAAGACCACATGGGCCGGAGCCTGGATGTCAATCGAGTGGTCCTCCCGTGTGTCCTCGCGGGGAATGAACCGCGATGCCGGTGAAGGCTCCAGACGCCTCAGAGCGCCGAGCCTCCACTCCATCACCAGCAGCGAGGCGATCGCCGTCAGGGAGAACGGGAAGGCGGACCCGACTCCCAGGGGAGCGATCGCCAGGAGAAACACCGAGGCGCCGAGCACGCCGAGCCGCCGGCTCTCGGCCCGGGCGAGCAGGAAAGCGATGGCCACCTGGCCGACCGCGATCGACAACACCATCTGGGTGACGTGCCGACTGAACCAGCCGTCGATGAACGCGCGATAGGTGTCGGACGGCGTCAGCGCGCCGTAGAGCAGGTACTGCCAGGGCTCCCTGGTCGCGGTCAGCGTGTTCATCCCGGCCGCCCAGAGGAAGATGACCACCCAGGTCCATTTCACGATTCGCGGCCGCCAGAACGCCAGGCCAAGGATGGCGAGCGCGACGAGATTGGAGATGAGATACGGGAGAAGGTATTCGCGAGGAACCATGGGACCCCTCCTGCACTGTCGTGCTGACAGCAAAGAGGGCAAGCCCCGGGCCGTACGTGAGGTGGCGATTGGCCGGAGATGTGCGGGCGCGGCGCTCGGATAGCCGGGAAGAATCCGCAGCGCCGCGGCATTATCCGCGCGGGTGCCTACTTCAGATGCTTGCCGACCAGCTTCGTCATCTCGAACATGTTCACCGAGGACCGGCCGCCGAACACGGCCTTCAGCGCGGCGTCGGCGTTGATCATCCGGCGGTTCTTCGCGTCCTGCAGCTTGTGCTTCTTGATGTAGGCCCAGAGGCGCTTGGTCACCTCCGTCCGCGGAACCGCCTTCGAGCCGATCACTTCGGCGAGCGCGGGGCTGGGGGACACGGGCCTCATGAAAGCCGCACTCGGCTTCCTCGCGGACTTCTTCTTCTTTGCCATCTGGCCTCCTTGGAAGCGTACGTCACACTGTGCAGGACTGCCGGATGGTAGCACGCCCGTCCGCCGGGCCAACTCACGGCCGCGGGCTGGACACGCGCCGGCCACTCGACACACGCTTGACAGAGATGGCATCCCCCCTCTTCCAGATCCGCGACCTGGCCAAGGTCTATCACATGGGCGAGGTTGAGGTGCACGCGCTGCGGCGCGTGACGCTCGGCCTCGACGAGGGGCAGTTCGTGGTCCTGCTGGGGCCCTCCGGCTCGGGAAAATCGACGCTGCTCAACATCATCGGCGGGCTGGACGTGCCGACGAGCGGGCAAGTGCTCTACCGGGACACCGATCTGACGCGCGCAGATGAGGCGGCGCTGACCGCGTACCGGCGCGAGCACGTCGGCTTCGTCTTCCAGTTCTACAACCTGATTCCGAGCCTCACCGCGGTCGAGAACGTCGCGCTCGTCACCGAGATCTCCGACAACCCGATGGCGCCGGAGGAGGCGCTCGGGCTCGTGAAGCTCGAGGAGCGTCTCGACCATTTCCCGGCGCAGCTCTCGGGAGGCGAGCAGCAGCGAGTGGCCATCGCGCGCGCCATCGCGAAGCGTCCGTCCGTGCTCCTCTGCGACGAGCCCACGGGCGCCCTCGACATCTCCACGGGGATCGTCGTGCTCGAGGCGCTGCAGCGCGTCAACGCGGACCTGGGGACGACGACGGTCGTGATCACGCACAACGCGGCGATCGCTTCGATGGCCGACCGCGTCATCCGGCTCGCGGACGGCCG
>DASTDQ010000762.1:0-3711 GCA_035710305.1 Vicinamibacterales bacterium
GCAGGCGGGCAGCCATACCGTGCGCATCAAGATCGACGACGACCCCGAACTGGTGCAGCAGTGGTCGGATTCCGAGAGCGGCCAGGAGCTCTTCGCGCCCGACGGCATCGCGCTCGCGCGGCGACTGGCAGATGCCGAGCACATGCAGTTCAGCTTCACGCCGTACAACGCCGGCGCCGCGACCGCGAGCTTCGCCGTGCAGGGCGCGGGCGAGCTCGTCGGGCTCGTTGCGAACACCTGCGGGTGGCGCCTCGATGGTGCCGCCGCTCCCGCCACACGCGCGGCCCGCTAGTCGGCCGGCGGTTTCCAGTTCATGATGAGCATGATCGGCGACGCGACGTTCTCGTCCGCGTTGACGTTGATCAGAAACCGTCCGTCCGGCGACACGTCGTACTGCTGCAGCACGTTGCCCGTGCCGCCCCGGACCTTCCGCGTCTGAAAGAGCGTCACGGGCTTACCGATGCCGGGCGCCGCGCCGGAGGATTGGAAGAGGACGGCCATCATCTTCGCGTCCGGCGAGATGTAGAAGATCTCTCTCCCGTCGGCCCGCCAGCGCGGTTCCGTGCCCCCGTCGATTGATACCCGGGTTTTCTCGCCGGGGCCGGGGAAGGGCTGCACGTAGATCTCGAATCGCCCGGACTCGTCGGACCGATACGCCAACCAGCGCCCATCGGGGGAAAGCTGCGCGCTGCTCTCGTCGTAGCTCGAGTTCGTGAACGGCGCGGGTGTGCGATCACCGTCGAGCGGTACCGTCCAGATGTCACCGCGCGTCTTCGGATCGTTGTTCGTGTAGACGAAGAAGCGGCCGTCGGAAGACCAGTCGTTCGGGATCGCCGTGGGCGTCGCGACGAGCAGTTCGTCGCCGGCCGTTCCTGTCAGCGGCTTGATGTACACACCAGGCCGTTCCGTCCGCAATGACTGGAAAGCGATGCGGCCGCCGTCTGGTGACCAACGCGGGTTCTGCGCGCTCGACGAATCGTCGGTGAAAGGTGTGGACACCCCGCGGTCAACGTCGAGCAGCCAGACATTGCGCGTGTTTCGAATCGAACGAATCACTGCCACGCGGCGTCCGTCCGGCGAGAGTTCCGGCCCGAGCAGGTCGTTTTCGTCCGGCTGTCCAACTATCCCGGAAGGACGGCCGGAACGATCGAACCACGCCAACTGCCGCCGGCTCGGTCCTCCGCTTCTGTATGCCACCAGGCCTGCCGCTGAAACCGACACGGCAGCTGCGTAGACATTGGCGTCCACGCCGACTGGATCCGCGACAACCACGGGCTCGCCTTCGAACTCGCCGCGCGCCGCCTCGAAGGGACGGGCCATGAGGGCGCTTCCCCGGACGTAGAGCAGCCAGCCGGGCGGCATGTACAGGCCATACGCGTCCGCGTCTGTGAGATGCCGCGGCTCCGACCCGTCGAGCGAGCCGAGATAGACACCCTTGAGCGTTGCCCGGCCAAAGCCTCCGATGACAAAGAAGAGAAACCGCCGGCCGTCCGGGAGGAACTGCGGGAACCGGGGCGTTTCGAGGGCGCCGCTGTCGACGGTGGCAACGTCGCCCCCGGAGGAGGCCGAGACACGCTGAAGACGTGCTCCGGGCAGAGGCGAGAACACGATGACGTCCTCGACACTCCACGTACCGCCCCGCCCCTCCGCCGCGTCGGCAAGCGTACGCGGCAGACCGCCGGCGACCTCGATTCGCTTCAGCTTGCCCGCTGCGAAGAAGCCGATCGATCGGCCGTCCGGCGACCAGAACGGGTAGCTCGCTCCTTCGGTTCCGGCCAGCGGCTGGAGGGCGGCCGTGTCGAGGGCGCGCAGCCACAGGCGCGGAGCCCCGTCGCCCGACGCGACGAATGCGAGCCGGCGTCCGTCCGGCGAGACCGCGATCGAAATCGGGTCCGGCGTCGGGGGCGTCGTCACCTCCACGCGCATTTCAGGCGACTCGTGTGGCGGACGAAAGGCCAGCATCGCGAGGACCACGGCCGCCGACGCCGCGAGAATCGCAATGATCCAGGCTGCATGTTCGCGGCGCCCGGATCGCGGAGGCGCGTGATCAGCGCCCGACACGTCCGGTTCCGCGTCGGCCTCTTCGATCTCGATTCGAACATCGCCCGCGGCTTGCGGCCGGCGGCGCCGATCCTTGTTCAAGCACCGCCGCAGCAGCCGCCGGATCGCCGGAGGAACGTCTGCCGGCAATCGACTCCAGTCCGGCTCCACCTTGAGAACCGCCGCCAGTATGTCCGCGACGTTTTCTCCTTCGAACGCCCGCCGCCCGGTCAGCATCTCGAAGAGCACCGAGCCGAAAGCGAAGATATCCGTCCGCCTGTCCACGGCCGCGCCTCTGGCTTGTTCCGGCGACATGTAGGCGGCCGTCCCCAGAATCACGCCGGCGTGGGTAGCCATGGCGCTGAGCGTCGGCGAGTTCGAGACGTCGATTTCCGACGGCTGTGCTTCGAAGGCTTTCGCCAGGCCGAAGTCGAGCAGCTTGACCTGGCCGTCGGAGGTCACCTTGATGTTGGCCGGTTTCAAATCGCGGTGAATGAACCCGTTCTCATGAGCCGCTTCGAGCGCCTCCGCGATCTGCAGTGCAATCGGCAGTGCCTCCTCGACTGCCAACCCAGGCGGGTCTGAAGACCCGCCTCTACGGACGTTCTGCCGTAGCGGCGCGTCTTTAGACGCGCCGGCGATGAGATCCGCCAGCGTCTCTCCTTCCACGAGCTCCATGACGAGGAAATTGCGGCCGCCCGATTCGTCGAATCCATGAATCGCTGCAATGTGAGGATGATTCAGCGAGGCCAGCACGCGCGCCTCGCGCTCGAATCGCGCCACTCGATCCGCGTCGCGCGCGAACTCCTCGGGCAGGACCTTGATTGCGACGCGCCTCCCGAGCTTCGAGTCGGTGGCTTCGTACACCTCGCCCATGCCTCCGGACCCGAGGTGCGAGTTGATCTCGTAATGCGCGATACGCGTGCCGATCATCGGAGCGTGCGGTGCTAGCGACTCTCAGGCAGGGCCAGCGCGATCACGGTCGATCCGGACGCCACGACGACGTACTGCCGGTTGTTCAGCATGAAGGTCATCGGGCCCGAGCGGACCCCGGCGCCCGTCTGCAGATGCCACAGATGCTTGCCGCTAACGGCGTCGAACGCCATCAGGTTTCCGTCCGCTTCGCCTGCGAAGACCACGCCCGAGGCCGTGCTCAGTGTGCCGCCCATCGACGGCTTCGGGTACTTGAACTCCCAGCGCACGAGCCCGCTGACCGGATCGATCGCGCGCAGCGCGCCGTAGCCGGGCTCGCCGGGAATGCGCTCGACCGCTCCGCCCCAGTACACGTGTCCCTCGAGGAACGTCTGCGGAAAGGCGTAGTACTTGGCGCAGACCTCGCGCGTCGTGACGTAGAACAATCCGGTCTGCGGGTTGAAGGATGGCGACATCCAGTTCGTTCCGCCGCCCACGTCCGGACAGGTGATCGTGCCTTCGGGGCCGATCTGGTTTGCCGGCAGCAGAATGGGGCGGCCGTCCCGCCCGACTTCCTCCGCCCACGTGGTCTTGATGTAGGGGCGCGCACGAAGCAGTTCGCCGCTGGTCCGATCGAGCGTGTAGAAGAAGCCGTTCCGGTTGGCCGTCATCACGACCTTGCGACGCGTGCCGCCAATGGCCAGGTCCGCCAGGATCGGCACCTGCACCGCGTCCCAGTCGTGAACGTCGTGCGGCGTG
>DASTDQ010000763.1:0-4976 GCA_035710305.1 Vicinamibacterales bacterium
CGTCTGCGCGCGGGCGACATCAGCGAGCTCGAGGCGCGCGCCGCCAGAAGCGATGCGGCGCGAGTCGAGGCCGTGCGCCAGGCGGTCGAGCACGATCGGGATCTGTCGCGGCTGACGCTCGCCGCGCTCCTCGGACTCGACGCGGACGCCGATCGGATTCGTCCGGCACCGGGTCCCGCTCCCGACGTCGCGGCGTGCGGCACCGACGCCGCCAGGGTCGAGCGGGCGCTGGCGTCTCGCCCCGACGTTCGCGCCGCCGAACTGGGCATCGACGCCGCGGCCCAGCGCGCGCGCTGGGAGCGATCGCGCGTGGTGACGCTCATGGGCATCCTCGACGGAAACGGCGAAGGCGCTGAAGGGGCCGAGGTGGGACCCGGCATCGGCGCCGAGATCCCGATCTTCAATCGCAACCAGGGCGGCATACGACGGGCGGAGGCCGAAGTGGAGCGCGCCAGCCATCGATACGCAGCGGTGCGCGCCCAGGTCGTCGCCGAAGTCCGGGCGGCCTCGGTCAGGGTGCGTCAGGCCCAGCAGGCCATCGCCGCATGGCAGAAGGACATCGTGCCGTCGCTCGAAGTGGAACAGCGTCAGGCCGAGAGCGCATACCAGGCGGGCGAGATTCCGCTCTTTTCGCTCCTCGACGTGAGCCGCCGGCTCGTGGACGGGCGCACCCGCCACCTCGATGCCGAGGCCGATCTTCACAGGGCCGCCATCGCACTGGAACGGAGTATGGGCCGCTCGTGCCTCGAACGCGGACAACCATGATGCCGATTCGATACGAACCACGGAGACGCGGAGGACACGGAGAATCCCTATTGTCGTCTCCGTGTCTCTGTGCCTCCGTGGTGTACGTGATCGCCGTGTCTTTCGCCGCTGCGGGGTGCTCCGGCGGCGGGCCGTCCGGCGGGGCTCACGAAGCGCCGGCCAGTGTCGAGAAACCGCAGCAGGAGGCGGACCTGACCACGGTGAAGCTGACCCAGGACGCCGTCAATCGGCTCGGGCTGCGCACCGTGAAAGCCGCCACCGAATCGGCCGCCCTGACGCGCACGCTCGGCGGCGCCATCGTCGTCCCTGAAGGGCGCGGCGTCGTCGTGACCGCGCCCGTCGCGGGGACGGTCATGGACGCCTCCGGCGCACGGCCGGGGGTGCGGGTGCGGCGGGGCGAGTCCCTGATGACGATCGCACCGCTGGTTTCGACCGAGCGCGATCAGCGGATCGAGGCGCAGCGGGGCGTCAGCTCGGCCGAGGCCGAAGAACTGGCCGCGCGCCAGCGTCTGCAGCGCCTCGAACAGCTGCTCAAGGACGGCGCGACCAGCATGCGGGCCGTCGAGGAGGCGCGCGCGCAGCACCAGGTGAGCGTCGCCACGCTGACGGCCGCGCGCGATCGGCTGGCAGGCGCGTCGCGAAACCCCGTTGGCGCGCAGGGCGACCTCGTCGTGTCAGCGCCATTCGACGGCGTGGTGCAGCGCGTGGCCGCGGTGCAGGGCCAGACGGTGGCGGCCTCCGCGGCCCTGCTCGAGATCGCGCAAATGGACTCGTTGTGGGTCCGCGTTCCCGTGTATGCCGGGATCGTGGACGACATCGACACCGGCAGACCGGTCTCGATCCAGAGGCTCGGCGCCTCGTCCGCGCCTATGAGGGGGACGTACGTCGCCGCGCCGCTCTCGGGCGACCCCGCCGCCGCGTCCGTCGATCTGTTCTTCGCACTCGAACGCGCCGGGTCGTCGCTCCGTCCTGGTGAGCGGGTGCTGGTCGAGCTCTCGCTCAGGAAAAACGAGCGCGCGCTGGTCGTTCCGTCGAGCGCCGTGCTCTACGACGTCCACGGCGACGCGTGGGTGTATGAGGATCTCGGAGGACGCGCATACGCACGGCGGCGCATTCAGGTGGCGCGATTCGCCGGGGATCGCGCCATCGTCACGCGCGGCATCGCCGAGGGCACTCCGGTCGTGACCGACGGGGCCGCCGAGCTCTTCGGGACGGAATTCGGCGCCGGACACTGACGCCATGTGGTGGATCGTCCGGCTGTCGCTTCACCACCGCGTCGTCGTCGTCGCGCTCGGGGTGCTGCTCGTCGTGCTGGCGGCGCGGACGCTCGGCACGACGCCGCTCGACGTCTTCCCTGAATTCGCTCCCCCGCGTGTCGAGGTGCAGACGGAAGCTCCAGGCCTCTCGACCGACGAGGTCGAATCGCTCGTCACGGTCCCGCTGGAGGCGGCGCTCAACGGCGTGCCCGGGCTCAGCACGATCCGCTCGAAGTCCGTGCTCGGCCTCTCCTCTGTGGTGCTGATCCTGGACCCGTCCGCGGACCTGATGTCGGCCCGCCAGGTGGTGCAGGAGCGGCTCGCGCGCGTGACGACACAGCTGCCGGCGGTGGCCCACCCCCCGGTGATGCTGGCGCCGCTGTCGTCACTCAGCCGGGTCATGAAGATCGGCATGACGTCCGAGACGCTCACGCAAGTCGAGCTGAGCACGCTCGCGAGGTGGACGATCAGGCCGAGGCTGATGGCTATTCCCGGTGTGGCCAACGTCGCCATCTGGGGGCAGCGCGATCGCCAGCTTCAGGTCCTGGTGGACCCGGAGCGTCTCCGCGCCAACGGCGTCACGGTGGACGACGTCCTGCGCGCCACCGGTGAGGCCGTGTCGGTCCAAGCCGGCGGGTTCCTCGACACGCCCAACCAGCGGCTCGCGGTGACGCACGCCGGCGCCGTCCGATCGGCGACGGATCTCGAGTCGATCGTCATCGTTGCGCGCAACGGCGCCGCGCTCCGCGTGGGCGACGTGGCAACGGTGGTCGAGGGCTTCCCCGCCCCCATCGGCGATGCCGTGATCAACAACGGCCCGGGCCTGATGCTGATCGTCGAGAAGCAGCTCGGGGCGAACACGCTCAGCGTCACGCGCGAGGTCGAGAGGACACTCGACGAGATGAAGCCCGCCCTCGCCGGAGTGGCCGTGGACCCGACCATTTTCCGGCCGGCCACCTTCATCGAGATGTCGCTGCAGAACCTGAGCCGGGCGCTGCTCGTCGGCTGCGTGCTGGTCGTGCTCGTGCTGCTGGTGTTCCTGGCCGACTGGCGCACCGCGCTCATCAGCAGCATCGCCATCCCGCTGTCGCTGCTCGCCGCGGGCCTCCTGCTCCACTACCGCGGCGGCACGCTCGACACGATGGTCCTGGCCGGCCTCGTCATCGCGCTCGGCGAGGTCGTTGACGACGCCATCATCGACGTCGAGAACATCATGCGCCGGCTGCGTCTCAACCGTGTGGCGGAACATCCACGATCTCCGCTCTCGGTGGTGCTCGATGCCTCGATGGAAGTCAGAAGCGCCGTGCTCTACGGCAGCCTGATCGTCGTCGTCGTGTTCGTCCCGGTGTTCATGCTCGACGGCCTCGCCGGGGCCTTCTTCCGGCCGCTGGCGCTCTCCTACGTCCTCGCGATTCTGGCGTCGCTGCTCGTCGCGCTGACGATCACGCCGGCGCTGGCGCTGCTGCTCCTGCCCCGCCGCCTCGACGGCCGCGAAGCCCGTCTCGTGACGAGCCTGAAGGCTCGATATCGGCGCGTGCTTCCCGCGCTGGTGGACCGGCCGAAAGCGGCGCTCGGGTCGCTCGCGCTGATGTTCCTGCTGACCGCGGGTGTGGCTCCCTTCCTTGGCGAGGAATTCCTTCCCAACTTCCGGGAATACGACTTCCTCATGCACTGGGTGGAGAAGCCCGGCACGTCCATCGAGGCCATGAGGCGCATCACCGAGCGCGCGAGCCGGGAGCTGATGGCCGTTCCGGGCGTTCGAAACTTCGGCGCGCACATCGGGCGCGCGGAAGTCGCCGACGAAGTGGTCGGCCCCAACTTCACGGAGCTCTGGATCAGCCTCGATCCGTCAGTGGACTACGAGGCCACCGTCGGTCGCATCCAGTCGATCGTGGACGGCTACCCGGGGCTGTACCGCGACCTGCTCACCTACCTCCGCGAACGGATCAAGGAGGTGCTCACCGGCGCCAGCGCCACGATCGTCGTACGGGTCTACGGGCCGGACCTCGAGCAGCTTCAGGTGCAGGCGCAGGCCGTGCGATCGGCGATCGCGGGCGTGGAGGGCGTCGCCGACCTGGCCGTGCAGGCGCAGGTGATGGTCCCCAAGGTGGACGTGCGATTCGATCCCGATCGCGCCGCGGCCGTCGGGCTCACGCCCGGCGAGGTGCGGCGGGCGGCGGCCACGCTGGTGCAGGGCACGAAGGTCGGCGAGGTCTACGAGAGCCAGCAGCTCTTCG
Source organism: Vicinamibacterales bacterium (assembly GCA_035710305.1). Lineage (GTDB taxonomy): Bacteria > Acidobacteriota > Vicinamibacteria > Vicinamibacterales > UBA2999 > Gp6-AA40. Next base: position 4,259 of record DASTDQ010000763.1, read on the forward strand.
ACGTCGTCGTGTGGGGCGCGCCGGAAACCCGTCAGAACCTCGATGCGATTCGATCCTTGCAGGTCCCTGTCGGAAACGGAGGGCTCGTGCCGCTGTCGAGCGTCTCGCACGTCGCGATCACCGCCACGCCGAACGAGATCACACGCGAAAACGGGTCGCGCCGCATCGACGTCACGTCGAACGTCCGCGGACGGGACCTGGGCGCCGTGGCACGCGACATCCGGACGCGGATTGCGGGGATGTCGTTCCCGCAGGCCTATTACGCCGAAATCCTCGGCGAGTATGCGGAGCGGCAGGCCTCCTCGACCCGGCTGAGGCTGCTCGGCGTCACGGCCGTGGTGGCGATCTTCCTCATCCTGCTCGCCGATTTCGGCTCGGTACGGGTGGCGACGATGGTCTTCCTGACGCTGCCGTTCGCGCTCGTCGGCGCGATCGTCGCGGCGTTCGTCACGAGCGGAGCACTCTCGCTCGGGTCGCTGGTCGGGCTCGTCACCGTGATCGGCATCTCGGCCCGCAACGGCATCATGCTGGTGAGCCACTACCGGCATCTCGAGCTCAACGAAGGCGTGCCCTTCGGGCGCGAGCTCGTGCTCAGGGGCGCCGAGGAGCGGCTCGCGCCGATCCTCATGACGGCGCTGGCAACCGGCCTCGCGCTGGTGCCGATCGTCTTCGGCGGCACGCGCGCCGGCTACGAGATCGAGCACCCGCTCGCCGTCGT
>DASTDQ010000764.1:0-2541 GCA_035710305.1 Vicinamibacterales bacterium
CTCGAATTGCGCGTGATACCGGCGCGCGTAGCAGTAGTGACACCCGTGAGTGCAGCCCCTGTACGGATTGAGCGTCCAGTTGAACGGCATCCCCTTGACCGGGTTGAGCGCGGAACGGCAGCTGACTTCCTGATACCTGGCCGCGTCCGCCCGGCGGGTTGCCTCGGTCAGGGCGTCTGGCCCCCCGGTCCTCACGATGTCCGCGACCTGGCGGGTGGTGGGCCTGGATTTGCCGAGATCGAACAGAAGCGGGGCAATTTCCATGGCAGTCTTTGGTCTTACGCCGTATGTTCGCCCAGAGACTACCAGAAGCCGGAATCACTTTCCACTTACGTCTCCACGCTGAACTTTGCACTTCGAACCTGCCCGCGCCAGTAGGCGAGCAGATCGTCCAGCATCCGCTCGAACGACCATTGCGGCTGCCATCCGGTTTCGGCACGGAGGCGGCTCGTGTCGGCCACCGGGTACGGCGTGTCGGTGGGGCGGAGCCGGGCGGGATCGGTTTCGATGCGAACCGGGATCTCCGATCGCGACAGGAGGGCTTCGAGGAGCGATCGAATCGAGTGCCCGACTCCCGATCCGACGTTGTAGACATCGCCCGCGCGACCGCGTTCCATCAACGCCGAGTACGCGCGAACGACGTCGCGAACGTCGGAGAGATCTCGCTTGGCGTCGAGGTTGCCCACGCGGATCACCGGTTCCACGAGGCCGCGCTCGATGAGGGCGACCTGCCGTGCCATGGCGGGTGCCACGAACGACGGCGTCTGCCGGGGGCCGGTGTGATTGAAGGGCCGCGCGATGACGATGTCGAGACGGTCGTCTCTGCACGCGCGCAGCGCCAGCTGCTCCTGCGCCAGCTTGCTGAGCGCGTAAGGGCTGGCGGGCGCGAGCGACGCATCCTCGCGGACAGGGGCGTCTGAAGGCGCGTACACCGCCGACGAGCCCGACAGCAGGATCCGGCAGTCCACCTTCTCGCGCCGGATGGCATCGAGCAGGTGCGCCGTGGCGAGCACGTTGCTTCGGAGTGGCCTGGCCGTGTCCTGCCACGACTCGGCGACCTGCGTTGCCCCAGCCAGGTGGTAGACCGAGGCCGGCCTGAGGGTCGCGATGGCCCGCGAGACCTCTTCCCGGTCGAGCAGGTCGACCGTCTGCCATGCGGCGACGTGCGCCAGCTCCCTGACCGGCGCCGATCGGCCCCATCCGATCACGCGGCCGGTGCCGGCAAGGTGTTCGACCAGGTGGCCGCCGGCGAAGCCGGTCGCGCCCGTGACCAGGATTGGCCGGCGATCCGACACTTACCGGCCTTCGTATTGGGCCTGGTAATACGCGCGAAAGGCCGGGTCGCGCTCCTTGATCGGCCTCCACCACCACTCGTTGTCGCGGTACCAGGCGACGGTGTCGCGCAGCCCTTCGGCAAACGGCGCCTGCGGCGCCCACCCGAGCTGGCGCAGCTTGGTCGTGTCCAGGCAATAGCGTCGGTCGTGGCCGGGACGATCGGCGACAGGCTTGATGAGCGAGTGAGGCTTGCCCAGCGCATCGAGAATCCGGTGGGTGAGATCGACGTTCATGATGTCGTTGCCCCCGCCGATGTTGTAGACCTCGCCATGCGACGCGCGATCGATGAGCAGATCGATCGCGCGGCAGTGGTCGAGGACATGCAGCCAGTCGCGGACGTTGCGGCCGTCGCCGTAGAGCGGCACGGGGATGCCGTCGATCGCGTTGGTCACGAAGAGCGGGATCACTTTCTCCGGGAACTGATACGGGCCGTAGTTGTTCGACGCGCGCGTGATGATGACGGGCAGGTCGTAGGTGGCCCAGTAGCTGTACGCCAGCCTGTCGGCGCCCGCTTTACTCGCGGCGTACGGGTTTCGAGGCCTGAGCTCGTCGGTCTCGACGCTTGCCCCCGACGGGACGCTGCCATACACCTCGTCGGTCGAGATCTGCACGAAGCGCCGCAGGTTCTTGGCGCGGCGCGCCGCTTCGAGAAGCACGAACGTCCCCTCGACGTCGGTCCGGATGAAATCACCGGCGCCCATGATCGAGCGATCGACGTGGGTTTCGGCGGCAAAGTGCACCACGAGATGGGAACGTTCGACGAGCGGTGCGCTGACGCTCGGGTCCGCGATGTCGCCGTGCACGAACGTATGGCGCGGGTCGTCCATCACGTCGTGAAGGTTCTCGCGCCGGCCCGCGTAGGTCAGCTTGTCGAGCGTCGTCACGCGCCAGTCGCGATGCTGTTCGAGCGCGTAGCGGACGAAGTTGCTTCCAATGAAGCCGGCGCCGCCGGTGACCAGGACTTCAACCATCCTTGCGCGTCCAGTCGTAGGGGAGCGAGTGATGCGGCTCGAGGCGGAACTCGTCGGGATCGGCGTACCGATACGGCTCGTTCGGCACGTTGACGACGAGCGACACCTCGGGGCTGATGCATTTCCACCCGTGGTAGACGAGATTCGGCACCTGCACGAGCGTCGGGTTCTGCGTCCCGAGGAAGAACTCGTTGATCGCGCCGTTGGTCGGCGAGTCCGGCCTCGTGTCCACGAG
>DASTDQ010000765.1:0-2325 GCA_035710305.1 Vicinamibacterales bacterium
CTGTGACGTACGCACCTGTTCTGTCCTTGACAGTCACGTGCAGAACCACGAGCTCCGAGTCTGCCGAAAAGACCGGCGGCCCCTGACCCTGAACGTTGACCCAGGTGGGCAGCAGCAGTATCGCCGCCGTGACGACCGCGACACATGGCCAGCGCATATGAATGGCAGCGTGAGGAGTGCGGAATGCGCCGCACCCCTCAACAAGTATCCGTCAGTCCGCGTAAACGCTGGCGCGCCGCCGGAGCGAAAGGCCGAGACCCGCCAACATCGCCAACGCGCCGAAGATCAACACGGTTGGCAACGAGCTGGCCGTCTGCGGCAGCGCGGTCCGCGTCGTGCGCGCGCGCTCATCGAAGCGCGGGTCTTGCACGGAAGAGGTCACGGTGCCGCCGCCGGTCACCACCTCACCCTGCTGGACTCTGCCGGTGGCCACCACCAGGGGAGGGTTCTCGTCCACGACCACGGGGGCGGGAACACCTTCTCTGGAGATGCGAGCCAGTTCGGCTTTCTCGAGATCTCGCGTCTCGGCGACCGTCGTCAACACCGGTTCTGAGTTCACCTTCGCCAGCAGGAGCGCCTGCTGCCGTGGATAGATGAACTCATACCCGATCGAATTTCCCGGGTACCACCAGGTCTTGATCGCCGACGGAGTGTTGGCCGGGGTTTCCATGAAACGAATCTCGGCGTTCTCCGGCGCCTTCGCCAACTTGTTGGGAATCGTGAGGAGCATGGCCAGGGACGTCCTGCCATCCGCGCTCATCACGTTGATGACCTTTCGGCTCGTGCTGGGATCGGCCAGCCGGAACAGATATCTGCCGGCCGGAAGAGTGACACCTGGCAATGTCACCGGTGCACTGAACGTGAAATAGGTTCGATAGTCGGCCGGCTGCGCTTGCGCCGTGCCGCCAATGCCCAACGTGAGCACGGCGAGCGCCGAGGCAACGATTCTGGTCAGCATGTGTCGAATCCTTCCTTGAGTCGCATCCACGCCCGCCGCGCACGTGCGCGCCTGCCCTCCAGAGTTCGGCTGCAAACTCGTCCAGGATCTCGATGTCGCCCTTGTGGCGGTCGCAGGAGGTCAGGGCTGTCCGCGGCGCAGACTCGGCGGGGTTGGGATGAGCCGGGATGTCCATTGTGGAATCCCGCATCTCCGGGCACACCGTGCGCCCAGGAACGAGGTTCACGATAGCCCGGTCGCACCGAGCGTGTCTGTGCAAGAAGGGACACGTGAGTTCGACCAACCGAAACGTTCAGAACGGCACAGACGTCTCGCGTTCGAGCGATTACGCTGCTCTACGAAGTGAGCATACGAAGTGAGCAGAGGAGTGTGAATGTGAAGCGACTACTGATCCTGACGGTTGGCGCCGCGCTTGGCGTCGCTGCGTGCGGCACGACGGCGTCGGACGCGACCGACACGACACCCGGTGGGAACGCCACCCCCCCTGGAGCGGCGAGGCAACCGCCGGATCGTCCCGTCTACCGTGCGGTGACGATTCCCGTTGGCACAACGCTGCCGTTGGCTTTGATGACGGCGGTCGCCTCCGACACGAGCGCTGTCGAGGACGCGGTCACGGCCGAACTCACGCGTCCGGTCACCATTGACGGCCAGGACGTGCTGCCCGCCGGCGCGCGGCTGACCGGCGTGGTGACCGATGTCGACGATTCGGCCCGCGTGAAGGGCAAGGCGATGATCGCGTTCCGCTTCACGTCATTGCATCTGGGCGACAAACAGTACGACGTGCAGTCCGCGACGGTGTCGCATGTGGCACCGGGCACTAAGGTGCAGGACGCCACGAAGATCGGCATCGGCGCCGGCGCCGGCGCGATCATCGGCGGGGTCCTGGGCGGGAAGAGTGGCGCCGCCACGGGCGCGGCGGTAGGGGCCGGTGCCGGGACGGGTGTCGTCCTCGCCACGAAGGGGCCGGAAGTGCGCCTCGGACCGGGCGCCGACGTCACGACGGAGCTCACGGCGCCGTTGACGGTGCGCATCCGCCTGAGCTGATCGTCACGCGGGTCACAGCGACCAGGAAGCGCACCGACATGAGGATCCCATGAGAGGTCTGGTAATCGCCGGCGTGCTGCTCATCGTACTCGGCCTGGTGGCGCTCGCCTCTCGGGGCGTGACCTACACGAGTCGCGAAACGGTCGTCGACATCGGTCCCCTGCACGCGACGGCGGATCAGCAGCGGACGCTGCCGCTGCCGCCGGTGCTGGGGCTGGCGGGGGTGGCCGCCGGCGTGGCGCTGGTGATCGCCGGGGTTCGCAAGCACGCGTAGCGGTGACGTGGTGAACCCGAGGCCGAGGTCCGTGGCTGCAAGTGCGACC
>DASTDQ010000766.1:0-6087 GCA_035710305.1 Vicinamibacterales bacterium
ATGCGCGTGCGTACGATGCACGGACCGGCGCCAAGCTATGGGAATTCAGTTCCGTGGCGCAGCCAGGGACGATCGGGAACGACACCTGGGAGAACCAGAGTTGGAAGGGCCGGCTCGGCGCCAACGCGTGGCCGTTCTACTTCACCATCGACGAGCAGCGCGGCCTCCTGTATCTGCCGCTGGCGTCGCCGATTCCGGGCGCCTATGGCGGAGATCGCAGGGGCGCCAACTTGTTCGGAAACTCGGTGGTTGCCGTCGACGTACAGACCGGGGCGTACCGATGGCATTTCCAGACGATTCATCACGACCTCTGGGATCACGATCCCCCTGCGCCACCCGGGCTCTTCGACATCGTCCAGAACGGAAGGACCACTCCGGCGCTTGCCGTGACGACGAAGTCGGGCTACGCGTACATCTTGAATCGCGAGACGGGCCGGCCGATGTTCGGCGTGGAGGAGCGTCCGGTGCCGAAGAGCGATGTGCCCGGCGAATCGGCGTTTCCCACGCAGCCGATCCCGCTGAAACCGCCGGCACTGGCGCGCGTGACGTACGGCCCTGCGGATTTGGTGACGGCCGCGGAGACGACACCCGAACACGCGCAGGCGTGCGCCGAGCTCGTCGAGAAGATCGGCGGCGTCTACAACGCCGGGCCGTTCACGCCTTGGCGGTATCGCGCCGCGGGTGCGCCGCCCGCGACGACGCTCGGTTTTCCTGGAGGACTTGGCGGCGCGAACTGGGGCGGCACGGCGTTCGATCCCTCATCGCGATTCCTGTTCGTGGCGACACAGGATGTCGGCGCACTGGGATCCATGGAACGAGCCAAGGAAGGATCGCCGGGGCCGTACGAAAAGACCACGCCGGGCCGGAGCACCTTCGACGTCAGAATCGGCGACACGAATTGGCCGTGCCAGAAACCACCATGGGGCCGGCTGACGGCGATCGACACGTCGACCGGGGAATTCGCCTGGCAAGTCCCGCTCGGCATCACCGAGCAGCTGCCTGCGGGAAAGCAGAATACGGGGCGGCCTGTGCTGGCGGGTCCAATCGTGACCGCCAGCGGACTCGTGTTCATCGCCTCGACCGACGACAACCGCTTCCGGGCGCTCGACGCCAAGACGGGCAAGGAGCTCTGGGTGATGCGGCTCGAGCGGAGAGGCAACGCCAACCCGATCACGTATCAGGGCACGGACGGGCGGCAGTACGTGGCAGTCGTCGCGACCGACACGTTGATGGTCTACGCACTCCCGAAATGAACCACACGTCCGCGGCCGAACCTGAACACGAACCGAGAAGTGAGAAGCGAGAAGTGTGAACGCACGGTTCACTATGCCTTCGCGTCGCGCCAGTTCTCCCCGATTCCCACATCGACTGTGAGCGGCACTGCCAGTGAGGCCGCGCTTTCCATCCGCTCGCGTACGAGCGCTGCAGCCGATTCCGCTTCCTCCTTTGGGCACTCGAAGAGGAGCTCGTCGTGTACCGTCAGGATCATGCGCGCGCGGAACCCCTGGCGCGGCAATGCCGCATGCAGGTCGATCATCGCCTTCTTGAGGATGTCGGCCGCGGTCCCCTGAATCGGCATGTTGACCGTTTCGCGCTCGGCCTGGCTCCGTACCTGGAAGTTGCGGCTCGTGAGGTTCGGGGTGAGCCGACGCCGGCCGAACATCGTCTTGACGACACCGGTCCGGCGCGCCTCTTCGAGCGTGTGGTCGATGAATTCTCGAACGCGCGGATAGCCCGCGAAGTATGCGTCGATGAATGCCTGGGCGGCTTCCTGTGTGACGCCGATGTCCTTGGCCAGCGTGAACTGTGTCTTCCCGTACAGCACCGCGTAGTTGACCATCTTGGACCGGCTGCGCAACTCGTGCCGGCTGAGCCCGCTGTCGGTTCCGAACAACTTCGCCGCGGTCCGATCGTGAATGTCTTCGCCGGCCCGAAAGGCCTCGATGAGGGCGTCTTCGCCGGCCAGATGAGCCAGCACGCGCAGCTCGATCTGCGAGTAGTCCGCGGAGATCAGCACGTGTCCAGGCGCGGCAATGAACGCGCGTCGGATGTCGCGTCCGTGTTCGGTCCGGATCGGGATGTTCTGCAGATTGGGGTCGGAGCTGCTGAGGCGTCCCGTGGCGGCAACCGCCTGATTGAAGCTGGTGTGCACGCGGCCCGTCGCCGGATTCACCAGCAGCGGCAGCGCGTCGATGTAGGTGCTCTTCAGCTTCTGGAGCGCGCGCCAGTCGATCACGAGCCGCGGCAGCTCGTGACCCGTCGCGAGCTCCTCCAGCACCTCGGCGGCGGTCGAGGCCGAGCGTGTCTTGCCCGTCTTCCTGGCCACTGGCAGCGCCAGCTTCTCGAAGAGGATCCGTCCGAGCTGCTGGGGCGAGTTGATGTTGAATTCCTCGCCGGCCAGCTCGTAGATGCGCGCGGTGAACGACGCCAGCTCCTGCTCGAAGTGCCTCGATTGCGCGGCGAGCAGCGGTGTGTCGATGAGCACGCCCGCCTGCTCCACGTGCGCCAGAACCGGGATGAGCGGCATCTCGAGATCACGGAAGACCGGCTCGAGCTGTTCGGACACGAGCTGAGGGGCCAGCTTGCCCGACAGCTGCCAGGCGAGATCGGCGCGCTCTCCGGCAAAGCCGAGCAGGTTCTCCGGCGACACCTGCGAGAAGGCAACCGCGCGCGCGCCGCGTCCCCGTACATCGTCCGCCGTCCTCGCCCGGTAGCCGAGGTGCTGGAGCGCCGCGTCCTCGAGATCGTGACTGGGCCGGGTCGCATCGAGCAGGTAGCTCGCCAGCATGGAGTCGAACGCCAGGCCACGCAGGGTGATGCCCTGACGCGACAGGATCAGGCTGCTGCCCTTGAGATCGTGCCCGCGCTTTGCGAGCGTCTCGTCTTCGAGGAGCGGTCCGAGTCGATCGAAGACCAGCCCCCGATCCAGCTGCGTCGGTGCTTCCGCGCTGGCCAGGAGGCTCCCGCCAGCCGCGTCTCCCGCGTGCCCGACCGGGATGTAGCGGGCCCACCGGTCGGCGGCCGACACGGCGATGCCCACGACGCCGGCCTGCACGGCTGATGCGTGATCGGCGATCACATGGATCGACATGACACCGGTGGACCGCAGGTGAGCAGCCAGGGCGTCGAGCTCAGGCTCAGTCGCAACGACGCCGTAGTCGGCCTGGACCGAACTGGCGTCGGGCGCGTACTCGTTGACGAGCGTCCGGAAATCGAGCCGAGTGAACAGCTCGTAGCAGCGGTCCTTGGACGCGCCTCGATAGCGAAGTGTCTCGAAGTCGGGCTCGAGGGGGACATCCGTGCGTATCGTGACCAGCTCGCGGCTCCGCCGTGCGACGTCGCGATGGGACTCGAGCGCCTCGCGCTGTTTTCCCTTCAACTCTGACGCGTGCGCGAGCAGTCCGTCGAGGCTGCCGAACTGTGTCACCAGGTCGATCGCGCCTTTCTTGCCGATTCCGGGCACGCCGGCCACGTTGTCGCTCGAATCGCCCACGAGGGCGAGGACGTCCACGACCTGCGTCGGCTTCACGCCGAATTTCTCGGCCACGGCCTGCTCGTCGAACCAGGCCCCGTCCTCGCGTGGGTCGTACACGCGAACGGACCCGTCGCGGACGAGTTGGAAGAAGTCCTTGTCGATCGAGACGATCGCCACCTGGTACCCCGCCGCCGCCGCCCGTGACGCCACCGTGCCGATCACGTCGTCGGCTTCGTAGCCGGGGAACGACAGGATGGGCACCCCCATCGCTTCGCAGGCTTCATGGACCCAGTTGATTTGTTCCACGAGGTCATCGGGCATCTCAGCCCGGTTGGCCTTGTAGTCGGTCGCGATCTCGTCGCGAAAGGTGGGGCCGGGAAGATCGAACGACGCGGCGAGGTACGCCGGTTTGTGATCCGCGATCAACTTCCGCAGCATCGTCACAAAGACGTAGACCGCGTGCGTGGAACGCCCTTCCTGGTTCGAGAGCCCGCGGCCACGAAACGCGTGATAGGCCCGGTACATCTGGGAACTGCCGTCGATGAGGAACAGCGTCGGACGCGCCATGCGCCCACGATAATATTCCTTTGATGGTTCCCGCACGGTTCCGCGTCGCGCTGAGCGCGGCCGCCTGCGCGACGGTCGCGTGGTCCTGCGGCAGCGGGCTTCTGGGCACGCAGTACGAATACGAGGAGCAGATACGCCTCTCGGTGGACGGCTCCGCGCGCGTGGACGTCAGCTCGTCGGTGCCCGCCCTCGTCGCGCTGCGAGGGGTGGACCTCCCGCTCGATCCGGCCGCTGAGGTCGATCGGTCGAAGATCCGGTCGTTATTCGAAGGCCCGGGCGCGACTGTCGCGTCGGTTCGCCGGTCGAGGCGCGCCGGGCGGCAGTTCGTCCACGTGCGCGTCGAGGTGGACGACATCCGCGGCCTTTCGAGAATCGCGCCGTTTTCGTGGTCGACCTATCAGCTCAACCGCCGAGGAGACGTGCTCGAGTACGCGCAGACCGTCGGCGCATCGTCAGGGAAGGGCAGCAGCGAGGCCGCCTGGACCGGAAACGAAGTGGTCGCCTTCCGCATGCACATCCCGAGCGTCATCGTCTTTCACAATGCTCCGTCGAGGAAGGTCAGGCGGGGGAACATCGTCGAGTGGGAACAGCCGCTTGCAGAGCGCCTGAAGAACACGCCTGTCGACATTCGCGTCAACATGGAGGCGGAGTCGATTCTCTATACGACGCTGCTCCTCTTCGGGTCGACGATCGTCCTGGCGGCCATCGCCTTTGGCGTCGTGATCTGGCGCGTGGCGAGGCACGGTCGTCGCAACCCGCCGAAGCCCGCGATTCCCGCGGCCAGCTGACACGCCGTTCAGAGTTCTTCCAGCGCGTCTCGAGCTTCAGCCTCGGTCTTCAGGTCGTTCTTCACGCTGAAGGCGAGGAACGAGCTGGCAATCGAGCGCGCCAGCATCCTGTCCACGTTGCTGAGCACGACGCCTTCCAGCGTGACGCGCCCGCGCTCGACGATGATGTGGATGGGGGGATTGACGCGCGAGGCGTAGGCCCGGAAGTTCTGGTTGCCGTAGATGGCCCGCGCGATGAGGTAACGCAGCTCGTTGTCGGATTGCGAGACCGGCAGTTCCTCGATCCGGTTGTCGACGCTGGTGACCGACGGGAGGGCGGCCACACGCCGCGCGATCTCCGTGCGCTTGAACGGCATGGTCACTTTGCCCGCGAGCGTGACGCGCCCCTTGTCAACCCCGATGTGCACGCTGTCGAAAATCGTGAAGTGGGGGTACCGCAGCACCTCTCGTTGGACTTCCCGGTAGAGCTGCAGGTTGTCGCGATCACCCGCACGAACTGGTGCGCTCGCCACGAGCACCACGGCAATCAGCACGGCGACTTTCCCAAACATGGCTTGCCCCTTCCCTTGCAGCCGGCTGCTGGCAGCCCGCCGCCTGCTAGTAGAGGCAAGGGCTTTGCCAACCCCGGTCAACCCGGCTGGGCACGATCCTGGGGATGAGATTGCGTCAGGTGTCGTCGCGCGGGGACACCCCAAGAGGCCAGCCTACAGGACCAAGATCGATGCGATCCCCAGACCGATCAACAGGATCTGGCGCATCGAGCCGGCGTCAGTACGGCCGCGGTGGAGGCCCGGGATGAGGTCGGCCATTGCCACGTAGAGGAAACTGGCGGCGGCAAGGGCCAGGAAATACGGAAGGAGCTGTGGCAGCAGATCGAAAGACAGCAGCGCGGCGACCGCCCCGAGGCCGCTCGAGAGCGCCGACAGCGCGTTGAGCAGCATCGCCTTGCGGCGCGAATAGCCGGCATGCAGCAGGATCGCGACATCACCGAGTTCCTGCGGAATCTCGTGAGCCGCGACAGCGATTGCGGTACTGACGCCGAGCGGCACCGACGTCAACACGGCGGCGGCCACGACTGCGCCGTCAACGAAGTTGTGAAAGGCGTCGCCGACGAGGACCGGAAGCACCGCGCCGTCGTGGACCTCGCAGTCGTGAGTGTGGCAATGACGCCAGAGTACGAGCTTCTCGAGAAGAAAGAAGATCAGGATGCCCAGCAGCAACGTCCCGAGCACGCGAGTCGCCGGAAGCTGCTCGAGC
>DASTDQ010000767.1:0-13630 GCA_035710305.1 Vicinamibacterales bacterium
GAGCTGGCCGTTCCACTCCGCGAGCCCTTCGCCGAAGTACGCGGCATCGAGACGGTGTTCTTGCACCACCTCTCCGGTTTCGAGCCTGACTCGTCGGAGCGTCGACTGACCGTGACGCCCCGTGCTTTCGAACAGAAACCCCTCACGATAGATCAGGCCCTGCGTGTACGCGGCCGCGTCGTGAGGGTAGGCCTTCACCACTCGGAAGGTGTCGACGGGCGCACCGTTCTGGGCCTGGAGTTCAGGAACACTGCTGGACGCCAGCCAGAGCGAGCCAGCTGCAAGAGCGAGCACCAGTGCGCCGCGTGCCAGTCGAGATTTCATCATCGAAGTGATGGCGCGGCTCCGCCTTTCCAGAGCCAAACGCTCGCGGCGCCGCGCGAGTCGAGCTCCCACGGATCCCCCATCGGAGAATGCCACCCGTAGGGATCGATCAGGACATAGCGGCCTGCGACGTTCCGCGCGACGCCGAAGTGCAGATGCGGTGTGCCGCTGCAGCCGGTGTTGCCTGACAGCCCGATCACCGTGCCTTCGCTGACGGAGACGCCCTCCTGCACGTCGACACGTGAGAGGTGACCGTAGACGCTCACGTAAGACTCGCCGGTCGGCGCCGTGTGGACCAACTGGACGCGCAGCGCCTGCACCGTGCGATTCAACTGCGGGCAGAAGTCCGGCGCTACGAGGCCGGCCGTCAGCACGACGGCGTCGGCGACGGCGTTGAGCGGTGTGCCTTCCGGCATCCGCCAGTCGTAGCCCGGGTGGCCATCCACCTGTGTCGTATCGCGCGCGCCGCACAAGGTGAGGACGTACCCGTTGGCGTCGCTGTCGATCGGCTTGTCGTGATCGAAGAAATTGCCGATCGGAAACGCGCCGTCAAATGGCCGGCCGAGGATCGGCAACACGGCGTTCGCCGAAGTCGATTCCGGGTCGCACGCCGCGGACGCCGCCGATGGCTCGGTGGGGCCTGACGCGCAGCCGAAGGCCACGGCGCAGGCCACTCCGAGCAGGCGGAGGCGGCGGCTCATGGCCCTTCAGACGCCGGAGACTACTTGACGGTCTCGTGTGCCGGTAGCGTCTGGCAGCTCCCACGCGTCCCTCAAGACGCGGGAAAGTACTGAATCCCCGTGATCCATCCAGCCCTGTCATCTCGACCCTCACACCTCGAATATGACTTTCCCCGTCGTCTGCCGCGCTTCGAGCGCCTGATGCGCCTTCACGGCGTCGGCGAGCGGGAACGTGTGATTGATCCTGACCTTGACCGAGCCATCCTCGAGCCAGCTGAAGAGCGTGTTCGCGCGCATCAGCAGCTCGTCACGCGTGGCGATGTACTGGTTGAGGCCCGGGCGTGTCAGGAAGAGCGAGCCCTTCGTTCCGAGCACGGCCGGGTCGAACGGCGGTACGAGCCCGCTGGAGAACCCGAACAGCACGAGGTAGCCGCGCGGGCGCAGGCAGTTCAAACTCTTCTCGAACGTGTCGCGCCCGACCGAGTCGTAGACGACGTCCACGCCCCGGCCTTCCGTCAGCCGGCGCACTTCCGCTTCGAAATCCTGTTTCGAATAGAGGATGACGTCGTGGGCGCCTGCCTGCTTCGCCAGCTCCGCCTTCGACTCGGTCCCCGCTGTCGCGATGACGCGCGCGCCCAGCTTCCGGGCCACCTGCGTCAGCAGCATGCCGATGCCACCCGCCGCCGCGTGCACGAGCGCCGTGTCGCCCGGCGCGAGCGGGAACGTGCTGTGTGTCAGATAGTGCGCGGTCAGGCCTTGCAGCATTGCCGCCGCCGCCGTGCGAAGGTCAACGCTCGCTGGCACTGCGACGAGCTTCGCGGCGGGCACACACGCGTACTCGGCGTACGATCCAAGGACCATGGAGTAGGCAACGCGATCTCCAGTCGTGAACTCGTTCACGCCGGCGCCGACGGCGCTGACAACGCCTGCGGCCTCGGCGCCGATGGTGAAGGGCAGCGGGGCCTTGACGCGGCCGATGCGGTACTGGACATCCAGGTAGTTCAGCCCGGCCGCGGCGATCTTGACGAGCACCTCGCCCGGGCCCGGCCGCGGCACGTCGATGTCTTCGTCCTGCATGACCTCGGGCCCGCCAAGCGTGTGCACTCGTACCGCGTTCACGGTGACTCCCGGTCCGGCTGAAGCCGGACACTACGTTCTGTCGATTGCTGGTCCGGCTGAAGCCGGACACTACTTCGGTGCTGTGGACTGTGAACTACCTACTGCCCACGCCCTCCTGCCGGCTGCCCGCGCCCGCGGCCTCCGGCTGGCTGACCGCGACCGGCCGTCGCCTCGTTTGCCACTCCTGATTCAGTGTCGACGTCCAGCTCCCACTGCGTGATCAAAGGGAACAGCCGCCGCACGACATCCAGGCGTTGGCTGGCGAGATCGTTGCGCTCCCCGACGTCGGCCGCCAGGTTGAACAGCATCGGGTTGCCGCCATCGAGCAACAGTTTCCAGTCGCCCTGACGAACCGCGCGCTGGCGGCGCGCCTGTCCGGTGATCCTCCAGAAGAGCGTCCGATCCGTGCGCTGCGCGCCGTCCTGCAGCAGCGGGAACAGGTTGGTGCCTTCGAGCTTGGCCTCGGCCGGCACCGGCGAATTGGTCACGGCCAGGATCGTCGCTGTGAGATCCATCATGATGCCGACCTGCGACGAGGACTTGCCCGCGGGAATCCGTCCAGGCCACCTGAAGATCGCCGGCACGCGGATTCCTCCCTCCCATACCGTGCTCTTGCGATGGAACAGCGGTGCGTTGCGCGACAACCACTCGCCGCCGTTGTCCTGCGTGTAGATGACCAGCGTGTTCCGCGCGAGTCCCAGCCGATCGAGCGTCGCGAGAATCTTCCCGATGCCTTGATCCGCCCGTTCGAGAATCGCGACGTAGTCCTTGCGCGTATTGGTCGGATCGTCCTGCGGCTGGACGAATCGCGCGTTGTTCGGAGCGACTGACGGCTGGTCGGGTACCTGGAACGGCCAGTGCGCCGCATTGAAGGCCACCTCGAGGAAGAAGGGCCCGCCGGCATTCTCTTCGATGAACTTCACCGAACGCTCGGCGAAGAGGTCCGTCGAGTACCCGGTGACGTGCGTCGGCGCGGCGTTCTCGAAGAGATCGTGCTCGCCGGTCGAGTCGGTGTGCTGGTAATAGTCGATGAGCCCGCTCTTGAAGCCGAAGAAGTAATCGAACCCATGGGCATTGGGACTGAACTCCGGCTTGTAGCCGAGGTGCCACTTGCCGACGAGCCCGGTTCGGTAGCCGTTGTTCTTCAGCAGCCGCGGGAGCGTGCGTCCGGTGGCGGGCAGCCCCTGTTCCCCCGCGGTGCGCGCGGCGCCAAGAGGATTCTCGATGCGATAGCGCTGCTGATAGCGGCCGCTGATGAGCATCGCGCGCGTCGGCGAACAGTTCGGCGCGGCGTAGAAGTCGGTCAGGCGCGTGCCCGCCTTCGCCAGGCTGTCGATGTTGGGTGTCTTGACGTCGGGCGCCCCATAGCTCCCGATGTCTCCATAGCCGACATCGTCAGTGATGATGAGCACGACGTTGGGACGATTCTGCGCCTGGGGCTGGGCCGCCGCGTTGCCGGCGATCAGCAGGAGCGGAAGGAGGAAACAGGCTCTCGGCATGCAGCCGAGAGTATCAGAACGACGGGCTCGGACGGTTGGTCGAGATGCGGTAGATTCCCCAGCCGACCAACGCGAGGAGGACGACCGGCACGAGCGGGGCGAGCAGCGAGAACAGCCCCACGATGAGGCCGCCGACCAGCGCCACGCCAAGCAAGAGGAGGAGTATCGGGCCGAAGATCAGGCCGAGGATGGCCCCAAAGAGGCCGAACACGACCCTGAAGATCCCGCCCACCAGACCGAAGAACAACCCGAACGCGCCGAACACCAGGCTGAAGACCAGCCCCAGTATGCCGAAGAACAAGCGGAAGGGCAGCGTAATCAGCCAGATGATGCCACCGATGATCAACATCGGAAGGACAACCAGTGCGGCAAATCCCGCGAGCACGAGAAAGATGAAGGTCAACATCTCGACTGCTCTTCGTCCCTAATCCCCACCTACGCGGCTGGACGGGCGAAGGTTCCCGACAGGTGACGAGATCAGGCCTTGTCGGCCGGCTTTGTGGTCGCCGGGACGTCGTACAGCACCAGGCCCTGCCGCACTTCTTCCATCGCGATCCGTTCCGCCTTGTGCGGTATGACGCGAGGCGCCTCGCCCATGCGATCGGGATCGTCCAGACGGACGATCGCGCCCCGCCGCAACTGCTTTGCGCGCATGGCCGCGACATCGACAAACAGAAACCGGCTTTCGATTGCGGGCGCCTTCGGCCGGGGACCCGGTGCTTCCGGAGTCATCTCCTCGAGGGCAGCAAGATCGTCTGTTTCGGACATATGGCGAACAGCCTAGCAGGGGGCGGGGTGCAGGGGGAAGGGGGATGGGGGAAGAGGCTTCTGCCCCCTATCCCCTGCCCCCTGCCCCCTGTCGTGATCAGGCAGCCCCCTGCCCCCTGTCGTGATCAGGCAGCGACTTCGACGTTGATGGTGCGCGGCCTGGCTTCCTCGCGGTACGGCAGCTTGACCGTCAGCACGCCGTTCTTGTAATCCGCGCTCACCTTGCCGGCGTCCACCGTGCCGGGCAGCGTGAACGAACGGCTGAAAGAGCCGTATCGGCGCTCGACGCGGCGGAACTGGTCGTCCTTCACCTCGGCCGGCGGGTTCTTGGTGCCGCGCAGCGTCAGCGTCCTGTTTTCGACGGTGACCTCGACGTCCTCGCGCTGCATGTCGGGAAGCTCCGCCTTGATCACGAGGGCCCCGTCGGCACCCTCGTAGATATCGACGGGCGGCACCCAGTCGCCGCGTGACGTCACGCCCTCGTCCCGAAGGAACACCGCAAGCTCACGAAACGGATCGAATCGAGTAATAGTCATGTGCTCTTCTCCTCTGGCCGCGGGGGCTGAAGCCCCCGCTCTACGTCTTCAGGCCTCCACAACCTCGCCCTCGACAACCTCGTCCTGCCCTGAGGCCTGAGGCCTGGGCCCTGAGGCCTGTTGTTTGTAAAGCTGCTCGGCGATCGCGTGCGACGCCTTCTGCAGGTCCGCGTTCGCGGCCTTGATCGCGTCGAGACTGTCGCCCTTCGCAGCCTCGCGAAGCGCGCCGATAGCGCCCTCGACGCGGCTGACCTCGACCGCCGGCAGCCGATCGCGGTTCTCTTCGATCGTCTTCTCCACCGAGTAGGCGAGCGAATCGGCCTGGTTGCGCGCGTCGATCAGCTCCCGGCGCGCCTTGTCGTCGGAGGCGTGCGCTTCCGCGTCCTTCACCATCCGCGCGACGTCGTCCTTGCTCAGCCCCGAGGAGCCGCTGATCGTGATCTTCTGCTCCTTGCCGGTCGCAACGTCCTTTGCCGCCACGTTGACGATGCCGTTGGCGTCGATGTCGAAGGAGACCTCGACCTGCGGCACGCCGCGCGGCGCCGGCGGAAGACCGACCAGGTGGAAACGCCCGAGCGTGCGGTTGTCGCGCGACAGCTGACGCTCGCCCTGGAGCACGTGCACCTCGACGCTTGTCTGGTTGTCCGACGCCGTCGAGAACACCTCGCTCTTGCGCGTCGGAATCGTCGTATTCCGCGTGATGAGCGTCGTCATGACGCCGCCGAGCGTTTCGATGCCGAGCGACAGCGGCGTGACGTCGAGGAGCAGCACGTCCTTGACCTCGCCCTTCAACACGCCGCCCTGAATCGCCGCGCCGATGGCGACGACTTCGTCCGGGTTGACGCCCTTGTGGGGCTCCTTTCCGAAGACCTCCTTCACCATCTGCTGGATCTTCGGCGTGCGCGTCGCACCGCCGACCAGAACGACTTCGTCGATCTCCGACGGCTTCACGCCGGCGTCGGCGAGCGCCTGCCTGACCGGTGCCATCGACCGCTGCAGCAGGTCGTCGACGAGCTGCTCGTACCTGGCGCGGGTCAGCTTCATCTGCAGATGCTTCGGCCCGGTTTCGTTCGCGGTGACGAACGGCAGGTTGATGTCGGTTTCGAGCACCGTCGAGAGCTCGATCTTGGCCTTCTCGGCGGCCTCCTTCAGGCGCTGCAGGGCCATCCGGTCCTTCAGCAGGTCAACGCCGTCGCTCTTC
Source organism: Vicinamibacterales bacterium (assembly GCA_035710305.1). Lineage (GTDB taxonomy): Bacteria > Acidobacteriota > Vicinamibacteria > Vicinamibacterales > UBA2999 > Gp6-AA40. Next base: position 6,128 of record DASTDQ010000767.1, read on the forward strand.
TGGAACTCGGCCGCCATCCAATCCACGATGCGCTGATCGAGGTCGTCTCCGCCGAGGTGCGTGTCTCCATTGGTGGACTTGACCTCGACCACGCCTTCGCCGACCTCGAGAATCGACACGTCGAAGGTGCCGCCACCGAAGTCATACACGGCGATCGTCTCGTCCTTCTTCTTGTCGAGCCCGTAGGCCAGGGCCGCCGCGGTCGGCTCGTTCACGATGCGGAGCACATTGAGGCCGGCGATCTTGCCCGCATCCTTCGTGGCCTGCCGCTGCGCGTCGTTGAAATAGGCCGGCACGGTGATCACCGCGTCGGTGACTTTCTGGCCAAGGTAGTCCTCGGCCGCGGTCTTCAGCTTCTGGAGCACCATCGCGGAGATCTCGGGCGGCGAGTACTTCTTGCCGCGCACGTCCACCCAGGCGTCGCCGTTGCCGGCCTTGACGACCGCGTAGGGAACGCGGCCGATTTCCTGCGGGACCTCGGCATGCTTGCGCCCCATGAACCGCTTGATTGAAAAGACCGTGCTGTCGGCGTTGGTCACCGCCTGGCGCTTGGCGACCTGCCCGACCAGACGCTCGCCGTCCTTGTTGAACGCCACGATGGACGGAGTCGTCCGCGAACCCTCCTGGTTCACGATGACGACTGGTTCACCACCCTCCATCACGGCGACGACCGAGTTGGTCGTCCCCAAATCGATTCCAATGACTTTGCTCATATGGGTTCCTCTGCCTCGCACGAGCGATAGAATAGCACGATATGAGTTTATGTCAAGCAGTTAATCTTAGTCTTCTCGCATCATATATTGGCCAGCTCGACATTGACCACGTAACCCCTAGAAAACCTTGACCATTCCAGGCCTCGACCACTTCCCCACTCCCAGGCCCGCGTCCGTGCGATCATGAGGTCCGCCGTGCTCGAGTTCTCGTTTCTGCCTATCACCGAGTCGGGAGAACTGGTCGAGGACCTCCGACGGGTCTTCGCGGAGCTCTCCTCCACGCTGCCGCCGGAACAGCGCGTCTCCTCTGGCGAATACCACCCGTCGCTCGACATCCTCGAGACAGCGGACACGGTTGAAATCGTCGTCGACCTCGCGGGCGTTCCAGCGGCGTCTGCGCGCGTGCTGTTCCGCGGCGGCGTCCTGATCGTGGCTGGCGAGAAAGCGCCGGCCCCGGTGCCGGCGGACTCCGACTTTCACTTCCTCGAGCGTGGCTTCGGCCGCTTTGCGCGGGCCGTGCAATTGACCGGCGCGTTCGAGATCGGGCAGGCGCGGGCGGTCCTCCGCGCGGGCGAACTGACCATCGTCCTTCCCAAACGTCCCGACCGGCGCGGCCGCGCGCAGACGATCCCGATCACCACCAGCAGTACGCCGCCGGCATGAACATCCTCTTCATCGGCGACATCGTCGGACGGCCCGGCCGCGAGCTCCTCCGAAAAGGGCTGCGCGGGCTCGTCGATCATCACGACGTCGATTTCGTGATCGCCAACGTGGAGAACGCGGCCGCCGGATTCGGGATCACCAAGGACATCGGCGACGCGATCCTGGACTGGGGCGTGGACGTGATGACGTCGGGCAATCACATCTGGGACAAGCGCGAGGCGCTCGACTACATCGCGGCGGAGCCGCGCCTGCTGCGTCCGGCCAACTACCCTGCCGGCGTGCCCGGACGCGGCTCGTGCGTCACCGCCTCCCGTGACGGGCGCGCCGTCGGCGTCGTCAACGTGATGGGGCGCGTGTTCATGCTGAACATCGACGACCCCTTCTCCGTGGTGCTCAGGGAGATCGAGTCACTGAAGCACAAGACGAAAGTCGTCATCGTGGACTTTCATGCCGAGGCCACGAGCGAGAAGATCGCGATGGGGTGGCATCTCGACGGCAAGGCCACGCTGGTCGTCGGCACTCACACACACGTGCAGACCGCGGACGAGCGCGTTCTCCCGAACGGGACGGCGTATCTGACGGACGCGGGAATGACGGGTCCGCACGACTCGATCATCGGCATGGAGCGCGAGCCGTCGCTCGCACGGTTCCTCACCGGTCTTCCCTCGAAGCTCGAGCCGGCCACGGGCAACCCCAGGCTCAACGGCGTGCTCGTGTCTGCCGACGATCGAACCGGCCGCGCTTCGTCCGTCACGCGGGTGAGCTACAGCGAGGTCGAGATGGCCGCCTTTGCCTCGCGCGCCGAATCCCGGGTGCCGAGCCGATGAGCCTTTTCGATCTGCCTTTCGAGGAACCCGAAGAAGACGCCCCCGTGCCGCCGTCGCCGCGGCGGATCCTCACCGTGTCGGAGCTCACGGGCCGCATCAGAACGCTGCTCGAGGAGCGATTCTTCGAGATCTGGGTGGAGGGCGAGCTGTCGAACTGCCGCGTGTGGAACACGGGCCACATGTACTTCACGCTCAAGGATGCCGGCGCCCAGATCAAGGGCGTGATGTTCCGGTCGTCCCTCCGCCTCCTTCGGTTCAAGCCTCAGGACGGCCACCGCGTCGTGGCGCGGGGACGCGTCAGCGTGTACGACCCGAAAGGCGAGTACCAGATCGTCTGTGAACACCTCGAGCCCGAAGGCCTTGGCGCGCTCCAACTGGCGTTCGACCAGTTGAAGCAGCGATTGGACGCGGAAGGGCTGTTCGACGCGCGGCGCAAGCGCCCGCTGCCGGCGCTGCCGCGCAAGATCGGAATCGTCACGTCGCTCGACGGGGCCGCCATCCGCGACATCATCAACGTGCTGCAGCGGCGCTACGCCAACGCCCACCTCGTCATCCGCCCCACCCGCGTGCAGGGCGAGGGCGCCGCACTCGACATCGCGCGCGGCCTGCGGGCCATCGCGAAGGTCAAGGGAGTGGACGTCATCGTGGTCGGGCGCGGCGGCGGCTCGATGGAGGACCTCTGGGCCTTCAACGAAGAGGTCGTCGCGCGCGCGATCGCGGGGGCACCGGTTCCGGTGATCTCCGCCGTCGGACACGAGACCGACGTCACGATCGCCGACTTCGTCGCCGACCTCCGCGCGCCGACGCCGTCGGCGGCGGCCGAACTGGTCGTGGCGCGCAAGGACGAGTTCACGTCGCGCATCGACCGGCTCACCCGGCGCGTGTCGTCTGCCCTGTCGTCGCGGCTCCATCGCCTGGAGTCGCGCGTCCGCGTACTCGAGGGGCGACCTGGCTTCGCCGGCGTGCAGGGCCGTGTCGCACTGCGGGCCCGTCACGCCGACGAGCTCGGCTTCGACCTTCGACGTGCGGTCGAGGACCGGCTGGCGTCGCGGCGGCGGCGGTACCAGGCGCTGCGAACGACGCTCGAGCGAAACGATCTTTCTCGACGCTTTGCCGATGTCAGACACACGCTCGTCGCGGGAGACGCCCGCCTCGGCCTGGCGATGCAGCAGCGGCATCACGCATTCAGCGGCCGGCTGAGCACGGTCGCGGCCCGGCTCGACGGACTCAGCCCGCTGGCTGTTCTGGGCCGCGGGTATGCCGTATGCTGGGCTGCCGACCGGACTTCGATCGTGCGCGACGCGTCCAGCGTCGGCGCTGGCGATCGCGTCGCGGTCACGCTCGCGCGCGGCGAGCTCGAATGTGAAGTGATTCGCACTCGGTAGGCAGTGGGCGACGTAGAGCGCGGGCTTCAGCCCGCGCGTGTAGCGGGGCTTCAGCCCGCGCGTGGTAAGCGACAGGCATGGATCCGACCATCAAGGACTTCGAGACCGCCATAGCGGAGCTCGAAACCATCGTCAAGAAACTCGAGGAAGGCGACCTGACGCTCGAAGCGTCGCTGCAGCTGTACGAGCGCGGCGTGCACCTGTCGCGGTTCTGCCACGCGCGTCTCGAGGAAGCCGAGCGTCGAATCGAGATCCTCAACGAGCGCGGCGAGCTCAAGCCGGCTCCCTCCGCACTCGGCGCGCAGCACGCAGCCCCGGCGAAGGTCGAAGATTGACCGGCATTGCCGCGTATCTCGACACCAGCCGGGTGCTGGTGGAGGCCGCGCTCGGCCGGGTGCTGCCCGGGCCTCCCGGCTGTCCCGACGTCGTCGCGAAGGCGATGCAGTACAGCCTGATGGCCGGGGGCAAGCGGCTGCGGCCGATTCTCTGTCTCGCCAGCGCCGAAGCCGTGGGCGGCGATCGGCTGATGGCGCTGCCCGCCGCCTGCGCGATCGAGCTGATCCACACCTACTCGCTCATTCACGACGACCTGCCCGCCATGGACGACGACACGATGCGGCGCGGCAGGCCCACGCTTCACGTCGTGGCCGGCGAGGGCATGGCGATCCTTGCGGGCGACGGCCTCCTGACGGAGGCGTTTCATCTGCTGGCACGCGAGCCCGCAAGCCGGGACCCGCAGATCGTCGCCCGCAAGATTCGCGTCATCGACACGATCGCCGCGGCGGCGGGACCGGAAGGCATGGTCGGCGGACAGGCCATCGATCTCGCATCGGTCACCGTGGATTCCGCGACGGGTCAGGCGCCGCTCCTTGACGCCAAGGCGCTGCGATGGATGCACGGGATGAAGACCGGGGCCCTCATCCGTGCGTCCGCGGCGTCGGGCGCAATCATGGGCGGCGGAAGCGATGACGAGATCGCGGCGGTCGATGGCGCGGCCGCCGAATTCGGGCTGGCGTTTCAAATCGTCGATGACATCCTCGACGTGGAGGGCGCGTCGGCCCATCTCGGCAAGACCGCCGGAAAGGATGCCGCCGCGGGAAAGCCGACCTATCCGGGACTCTACGGTCTCGAGGCGTCGCGCCGGATGGCGGCCGAGTGCCTCGACCGCGCGGCGGCCACGCTTCGATCGGCCGGCATCGCCGACGATCGTCTGCTCGCGATCGGGACGTGGATCGTCGAACGGTCGAAGTGAACTCGAAGGGGAAAGGGGGCAGGGGGCAGGGGGCAGGGGGAAGGTTGGAAGTTGGGAGTTGGGAGTTGGGAGTTGAGTAAGCTCCGCCTGGACCAGGTCGTCGTCGAACGAGGCCTCGCCGCGTCGCGCGAGCGGGCGCGCGCGCTCGTCCTGGCGGGTCAGGTCAAAGTTGACGGGCAGGTGATCACCAAGGCCGGCGCGGCAATCGGCGCGGAGGCCCTGGTAGAGCTGATCGCCCCTGACCACCCGTACGCCAGCCGCGGAGGATTGAAGCTGGCGCACGCGCTCGACGTCTTCCAGATCCGCGTAGACGGCCGGCAGTGTCTCGACATCGGCGCGTCCACCGGGGGCTTCACCGACGTCCTCCTGCAGCGCGGGGCGGCCCGTGTCGTCGCACTCGACGTCGGCCATGGACAGTTGGACTGGAAGCTGCGCAACGACCCGCGAGTCGAAGTCGTCGAGCGCTTCAACGCCCGCCATCTGACGCCGTCCGACACGCACGGGAAGATCGACCTCGCCACGATCGACGTGTCGTTCATCTCGCTCCGGCAGATTCTTCCCGTCGTGCCGCCGCTGCTCGGCCCTGACGCCGACGTCGTCGCGCTCGTCAAGCCGCAGTTCGAGGCCGGGCGCGCCGAGGTGCGGAAGGGGATCATCGTCGATCCGGCGGTTCACGCTCGCGTGCTCGAGGAAGTGGCCGCCGCAGGCGCTGAGGTAGGATTGACGCGCGTGGCGGCGACGCCTTCACCCATCACCGGCCAGAAGGGCAACGTCGAGTTCCTCGTCCACTTTCGGCAATCATGAGCGACCAGATCTCGCGCGTCGGCCTCGTGGCCAAGCAGGGCCTGCGCGGCGCGGCGAATCACATCGACCGGCTCGCCGCGTGGCTGAAGGAGCGGGGCATCGAGCCCGTGTTCGACACCGACACGGCGTCGCTGACCGGCTGGGGCGGCGAAACGCGCTCGCGCGACGACCTCCCAGGAGACGTGGACCTCGTCGTCGTCATGGGCGGCGACGGCACGCTGCTCAGCATGGCGAGGCGCACCGCGCAGGCCGGGCGCGACGCGCCCATTCTCGGGGTGAACTTCGGCAGCCTCGGGTTTCTCACCGAGACGCGGATCGACGAGCTCTACACCGTGCTCGAATCGGTACTCGATGGCACGGCAACCTACGACGATCGCGCGATGCTGGCGGCAGACGCCTACCGAGCCAGGGAGCACTTCGACTCCCGCATCGTCCTGAACGACGTCGTCTTCACGAAAGCGGCGTTGTCTCGAATCATCGAGCTGTCGATTTCCGTCGGCGCAGGCCTCGTCACGCGCGTCAGGGCCGACGGCCTGATCGTGGCGACGGCGACCGGCTCGACCGCGTACAACCTGGCGGCAGGCGGCCCGATCATTCACCCCAGGACGGACGCCATCGTGCTGACGCCAATCGCTCCGCACACGCTCACGAACCGGCCGATCGTGATCCCGGCCAGCGAGGTCGTCGAAGTGCGGCCCGAGGTCGTCGCCGGCCTTCACGACATCCACGTCACCTACGACGGCCAGATCGGCTATCCCCTCCAACAGGGCGACGTCGTGCGCATCCGTACGTCGGAGCGGACGCTTCGGCTGGTCAGGGCCCCGACGCGCAGCTACTTCGAGGTCCTTCGCGAAAAGCTCATGTGGGGCGAACGCGCAGGAAGGGAGTGAGACAACCGATGCAGATCCACAGAGCCCTTACGATGCTCGTGACGACGCTTGCGGCTATGACGGCCGTCGTCACGATCGCCCAGCCCAAGCGCGCGCCCGTCACATCTCCACGGATCTATGTCTTCGACGCGGGCAACATCAAGGGGTTGGATCCGAAACTGTTCAACTTCACCCGCGAGGAACTGAAGGAAGTGGACTTCGTGAACATCGCTTATCTCATCGCGCACCCCAAGGGCACGCTGATGTTCGACGCCGGCGCGGTGACCGACAGCCATTTCAAGGGGGACGGCACGCCGGTGACCGAGGGTGTCGTGTCCGCCAGCCGCCCGCTCAAGCCTCAACTGGCCGCCGCCGGATACGCGCCGGCCGAGGTGACGTACCTGGCGATGTCGCACTACCACTCCGATCACACCGCCAATGCGAACGACTTCGCCGGCGCGACCTGGATCGTGCAGAAGGCCGAACGCGATGCGATGTTCGCGGACAAGCCGCAGGGCATCATTCAACCGGCGCACTACAGCGCGCTCAGGAACGCCAAGACCAGGGTGCTCGACAACCAGGATCTCGATGTCTTCGGCGACGGCACCGTCGTCGTCATGTCGACGCCCGGCCACACTCCGGGCCACCAGGTGCTCTTCGTGAGACTGGCCAAGAGAGGGCCCGTCCTTCTCGCCGGAGATCTGTATCACTATCCCGAGGAGCGAACGACCGGTCGCATCCCGACGTTCGAGTTCAACGCGGAGCAGTCGCGCGCTTCGCGTCAGAAGGTCGAGGCGTTCGTCAAGCAGATGAAAGCGGAGCTCTGGATCGAGCACGACATCGCCACCCACGCGAAGCTGCCACGGGCGCCGGGGTTTGTGGAGTAACTCTGAAGGGGGCAGGGCTGTCTCAGGATGGAGGCGACAGGTCTTAGGCAGCAGGTATGCGGTTCTTGCCACGTTCGGGCGTCGATCGCGTTGCGGGAAGTGC
>DASTDQ010000768.1:0-2553 GCA_035710305.1 Vicinamibacterales bacterium
CATCGCCCGCGTCCACGGCGCGGAACTCGCCACGCGCAACGTCGAGGACTTCACCGGCTGCGGGATCGGGCTGATCAATCCCTGGATGACCCTCACTCCTCCTTCAGCGCCCGCGTGAAAGGACAGATCGCTGGCGTGAGTCTGATCGTAGGCGTCGGACTGCACGACGAGCGCGGGTCGAGGCTTACCTGTGTTGGCGCCGCGCATTGTCACGACGACGAGGTCGCCGCGCCTGACGACCTTCATTCCCAGCCCTTGGGATCGGCGAACTCGACGATGAACCGGATGGCTTCGCTCTCGGACGCACGGCGGCGTACGAGGAGCGACTGACGGCGAGCTTCGGCGAGCGGAGACTCCTCGCCAAGTCCCTCCGCGAGTATCGCGCGAGCCACGACACTGCGGGGGCGTCGTTGCCGGCGAGCTCGAGCGGCCACCAGAGCCCGGCCTACGGAAACAGCTGCGGCGCGACCTCGTTCAGGTACCGGCGCCAGACCAGCCATGTGTGCGCACCCTCGGTGACGCGGAAGGTGTGCTTGACGCCGCTCGATTCGAGCATCTGCGCGAATTCCCTGTTCGAGTTGAACAGCGTGTCCTCCGTGCCGCACCCGACCCACAGCAGCTTCAGCTTGTCGTTGACCGCCCTGGAATCGGCGACGAGCTTCTTGAAGTCGAGGCCGCCGGCCTGCGGAGACGTGACGACGCCGAGCGCGGAGCTGAACCCGAGGACGCGGCTGAACAGATCGGTGCGGCTCAGCCCCACGCCGAGCGCCTGGCCGCCGCCCATGGACAGCCCCGCGATCGCGCGATGGTCGCGGTCCGCATGCACGCGGTAGTTCGCCTGCACGAACGGAATCAGATCCTCGATCAGATCACGATTGAACAGCTCGCGCTGCCGCCTCTGCCCGTCCGGCCCCTCCGCACGCGGAGACCCGGGCCGGAAGGCATATCCGTAGGGCATCACCACGACGAGCGGCTTCAGCTTTCCGTCGGCGATGAGGTTGTCGAGGATGACGTTGGTTCGCCCGATCTCGGTCCAGAAGCTCTCGTCGCCCCCGGCCCCGTGAAGGAGGTAGAGCACCGGGTATCGCTCGGACGATCGGCTGTAGTTGGGCGGCGTGTAGATGAAGGCGCGCCGCACGTCCTCGATCGACTTCGAGTTGTACAGGCGCTGATCCACGGCGCCGTGCGCGACTTGCCTCGCGTCGAAGAACCGTGGCGTCGAGCCAGGTACGTCGAGCCACGCTCTCGTCATCGGCACGCCATTCACCGAGAACTGATAGCCGTAGATCTCCGGCGACACGGGTCCAACGGTCACGCTCCAGATGCCTTTCTCGTCTTTCTGGAGCACCTCCGGTGCCTTGAGAAACTCGCCCGTCATCCGCACTTCGCCGGCGTTCGGCGCAGCGAGCCGGAACGTGACGCGCCCGTCGGGAAGGATTTCAGGAGAACGAACCGCCTGGCCGCGCTGCGCGAAGAGCGGCGGTGGTGCTATGAGCAGAAGCAGTGTGAACATCAAAATGAGTCGCTTCATTGCAATTTCCCTCCGCGGGGGCTGAAGCCCCCGCTCTTCGACCGGACCCGACATTGTAGAGCGCGGGCTTCAGCCCGCGCGGACCTGCGGCTCCGTCAGCAGCACAGGCACCGCGAAGGGCCGTGCCCCTCGGAGAGCACGCGCCCGCCGGCGTCGGCAAGCGTGACCGTCAGCGCGCGGCCGTCTTCGAGCCGCAGCATCATCGGCACGCCCACGAGTTCGGCGACGTCGTCGCCCGGCTCGAACTCGAAGCGTCCCTCGATCCGGTGCACGCCGGGGACCGGCAACCCGTTCCCGTGCAGGCCCTGGAAGCGGGCGATCCGGTAACGGACCTGGCGGATCACCTCGCCATCCCGGCTCAAATGGCCGACGCCGATACAGTCCTCGACGAGCGTCATGGCAGCGTGGCTACGTGATCGTGATCCTCCCACAGTTCCCGGCCGCGTGGCTCGACGAACAGCGGACATCAACTCTCATCCTGGCGTGCGCGCATCTTGTGAATTCCCGCATACGCCCACGCCGTCAGGCCGGCAAGCGCGAGAAAGGCGGCCGCGGCTGCCACGAACCCTGCATCCACGCCCGTTTCGCGAATCGACGCGGGCGCCGACGATGAAAGCTGCCACTCGGGCCGGCCCGTCAGCCACAAGCGGCCGAGGGACCAGACATCTCCGGCGGAGTGCAGGACCAGCGCGGGCAGGATCGAGTTCACCGCCCACGTGAGCCCGCCGTACACCGCGGACACGGCGATGTAGTACGGCAGCATCGTCAGGACATCCGCCGGATGGTTCGGGAAGTGCAGCAGCCCGAACATCGTCCCGTTGACCAGGATCGCAACCGCCAATCCGAAACGGCGTTCGATCGGACCCTGCATGTAGCCGCGGAAGGCCGCTTCCTCGGTGACGCCCGCGACGACAGACGCCATCACCAGCAGCAGGAAGGCGGTGATGAACGGCATCCCGGCCGGCATGGTGATCGGAGCAGACGCCGGCAGGCTGACGAGCCGCGCCATGACGGTCAAGAGC
>DASTDQ010000769.1:0-6299 GCA_035710305.1 Vicinamibacterales bacterium
CATCAGAGCGCCAACGTGCTCGTGCCGACCATCCCCTTCGGCCAGCCCGTGCGATGGCGGCTCACGGTCGATCACTGGCAGGCCGGCGGACTGCAGGAGTTCGATATCCGACGGCCCCGTGCCCGGCCCTTTCTCACCGGCGCCCTTGGCTTGACGAGGTACGCCGGCGACAGGGACGACAATGAGTTCCGCTTCACGCTCAGCGCCGGCGGAGGCATCAAGCTGCTTCCCTCGCGGAACATCGGCGTGCGGCTCAGCGGCAACCTCTTTGCGACCTTCGTCGAGGCCGACGCGCAGTTCTTCGCGTGCGGCGGGGGCACGGGCACCTGTCTCATCGGCTTCCACGCCAACATCGTCTGGCAGATCGAGTTCACCGCGGGGCTCATCGTCAGGTTCGACTAGAGCAGGGGGCAGGGAGCAGTGGGCAGGGGTCAGGGCTGTCCAAGGCATCAGGCCTTGCAGGTGAGAGAATCGAGCCAGGCATGTCACGGATCGCCCGCAGCCTGGTCTTTCTCATCCTCGTCCTCGTCCTCGAGCCTGCTCGCGCCGGCGCGCAGGCGCCGCAGAGCGCGCCTCCCGACGCCCCGCAGGCACGTGAGCCGGGCCCGCAAGAGGAAACGATCGACATCTTCGACGTGTGGCGGCAGGTCCGGAACAAGGAACCGGATCCGCCCGAGGAGGCCGCGGACTATCGCAAGCCGATGGTGGCCCTGGCGCCGGTCATCGGTGTGAAGCCGTCGGCCGGAGTGTCCTTCGGCGTGGCAGGCAACATCGCGTTCTACCGAGGCGACCCCTCGACTACCCGGATCTCGTCCGTCGTGACGAGCGCCACGTTCTCGACCGAGAAGCAGACCTCGATCAAGGAGCGCTTCACGCTCTTCACCCGTGATGACCGATGGCGCTTCGAGGGCGACCACCGGTTCGAGTGGACGTCGCTCGACACCTACAGCCTGGGCATGGACGCCGAGGTGGGTGCCGGCATCGAAGCGCGTTTCGATTTCTTTCGCGCGTATCAGACGGCCTACGTGCGCGTGGCGCGCTCGCTCTTCGCGGGCGGAGGCCTCTACTTCGACAACCACACCAATGTCGGGCCGGCCGCCGGCGCGGAAGAGGCGTGGGCCTCCTCGCCGTACGTCGAGTACAGCGAAACCTACGGCCTTCCGATCGACTCGCAGATCTCGGCAGGCCCGAGCCTGGACCTGCTTTGGGACGATCGCGACAACTTCATCAACGCCGATCGGGGATGGCTCGTGAAGGCGAGCTACCGGAAGTCGTTCGAGGGCTTCCTCGGGGGCGATTCGACCTGGGAGAAACTCACCGTGGACGCGCGGACGTACGTACCGCTCACGCCGGACCTGCGTCACAAGCTCGCCTTCTGGGCGTATACCGACCACGTCGTCGGGGGTGTCGCGCCGTACCTGGACCTGCCCGCAAGCGGTCAGGACGCCTACGGGCGCTCGGCGCGCGGATATCACGAGGGGCAGTTCCGGGGCCCGAAGCTCGCGTACGGCGAGGTCGAGTACCGCGGGACGCTGATGCGCAACGGACTGCTCGGCATGGTCCTGTTCCTGAACGCCACGACGGTGACGACTCCGGACGGCAGCGAGCGCCTCTTCGATAGTGTGGCGATAGGGGGCGGCGCGGGAGTCCGGCTGCTGATCAACAAGCGATCGAAGACGAATCTCTGCTTCGACGTCGGATTCGGCGAACGGGGCTCGAGCGGCGTCTACGTCGGCGTCCAGGAAGTGTTCTGAGGTCCGCGTCCCAAGTCCCGAATCAACGGGGTGCTTCAGTGTCCGGCTTCAGCCCGACCCTGATCCTCGTGGTATCCGGCTTCAGCAAGAATCTCTCAAGGGACAAGGCAAATGCGACTATCAAGAGATGATGTCGTCAACTACATCCGAAAGTTCTTGGAAGGTTCGGGCGAGCAGTGGGATTGGGATGATTTCATGTCAATCCCTCTGGACGATCCTACTCTTGAACGAGTGCGGCTCGAGTGCGTGAGCCTGCCAGATCGCTTTCCCCCAAGACAGAAGGGTCAGTATTGCAGCGACGCCGGGCTCGCAGAACTTCGCAGGTTGGCCCAGACGCTCGAATCGTCATGATTGCGGTGCGATCAGTCAGGGGTCGGGCGCTCGACGGTGTCGATGACGATGACCTCCACCGGGGCGCGCGTGGATTCCAGCTTCAGCCCAAGCTGCTCCCGGAGGGCGGTGAAGATTGACGTCTCGTCCGGGTCGGCGGGTCGCACCCGCGGCATCCGCTCGGGAGTGAACGTCATGTCCATGTCGTAGCGCTCGACGAGTCCGGTCTGATCGTGGACCACTCGCTGGACCGTGCGCGAGAGACTGACTGCCAGCTCTCCGAGGGTCGCATCCCGCGCCACGAGCACGCCGTGTCCCATGCGGAGCGTGCACGGCACTGGCGTCGTGAGGCCCGTAGGCTCCGGCGACGGCTCGCCTGCTCGTCCCGGCCCGGCAGGCGGGGCATCGCAGTCAGTCGTGGACACGCGCATCTTGGGCCCGAGGGCCTTGTCATCGCGTGCAGGCACGAGCGCATACACTGGCTGCTCCCTGGTCTCGCGGTGTGCGACGAACTTGAAGCGATCGGCCAGGAGCGCCTGGAGCATCGCCTGGAGCCGCTCGGAACCGGCGCCCTCGACCGCGCCCGTGGCGGCAAACTCGCCGTCGGCTCTGGCGGTGACGTCGAAACGCTCGGCACGCATCCAGCCGGGCCCGTCCGCGAGCTGGCTCGGCTGCAAGCCGTACGCCTGCACGGTGAGCTCTTCGAGCGTCACGTTCACGGCCATGTAGCGTCCGCCCGGGTACACGGCGGAGCGGCCGTGCGGGTCACCTGACTCGTTCGGCCTGACCGAGGCGACCTCGAAGCGTGGGCCCGAGGCCGAGGTCGGCTTCTGTGCGTCGGTGCTGAGCCCACCGAGAACGACGATCATCGCAGCGCATGGCGCGAGCATCCGCATGGCTGTGCCTCCCAGATGACTCCGGACCAGTCCCGGGCCTCCCGAGCGGACTTCGTGTCCCGAGCTCAGGACCCGTGGTGCCGCGATTCTACCGCCAGTTCCCGCCCAGCTCTACTCGATGTGCACGATCCCTCGCCGCAGCGCGACGGGCCGGCGTGCGAAGACGGTCAGCGGGGCGAGCACGGGGTTCCGCTACGACGGCCCTCAACACCGGGCCAGCAGCTTCCGGATAGTACTTTGTCCGAGACATACTCCATCCTGCTCCACGTCATGTGAGGCACACCTCGTTGGTCGGCGGCGAAGCTGAGGTGCTTGGTCGAAAGCCGGTTTTGCGGAGCGGCCCACGGTCCCCGCACTGCGTCCACTCTGACAGACAGCGCTTGGCGCGGCAGTCACTGGACTACTCATCACGTTTCGCCGGCGCTGCGAACCAGTCCTTCTTCGGCACTACCTTCGGCGCGGCGGGATCGGCCAGGTAATTCGGCGACATGATCTGGACGCCGTACTCGTTGAACAGATCCTGGATGTTCGCGTGCAGCCTGTCGAAGGTGACCAGCCTCGACTCCTGCCGCTCGAGCGACACCCACAGCGTGTACTTCACGTAGAAGTCCTCGAGCGAGGTCTGGTAGACGCGCGGCTTCGGCTCCTGGCGAAGGCCGGGCGTCCGCTCGGCCGCGAGCAGCAGGAGCGTGTGTACCTGCCGCCACGGCGTGTCGTAGCCGATGGTCACCGACGTCGGCGTGAACACGCCCTCGGCCTCGGCGTACCGCGAGTAGTCGGTGGCCGTCTGGGACGCGACGAGGGCGTTGGGGATCGTGACTTCCTCGAGTTGCAGCGTCTTGAGCTTCGTGGACAGCAGGCCGAGATGAGTCACCGTGCCCTCGACGTCTCCGATCTTCACGAAGTCGCCGACCCGCATGGCTCGCGAATAGGTGACCGTGAAGCCGCTCACGATCTGGTTCACGAGGCCGCTCGAGCCGAGCGTCAGCATCAGGCCGACGAAGACGCTGACGCCCTTGAACGCCTCCGTCTCGCTTCCCGGCATGTAGGGATACGCCACGACGATCGCCAGCACCCACACCAGCGTCGTCAGGATCCGCCGGGTCGGCTGGGCGGTTTCGGGATGGATCCAGGCCGGCGTGATCCGTCCCCGTTCGACCGAGCGGAACCATGACGCGACGAGACGGACCAGCAGCCGCGCCAGCAGGAAGATCACCACGACGGTGAACAGTCCCGGGATGGCATACGCCGCGCCGAGGAGGAGGTCCTTCAACGTCGTCCACAGGAATCCGCTGAGCGATTCGCCCCACGGGCGGGTGTACGGGAACTGCCCGAGGACGAAGCTGAGGATGCCGTAGACCACGACGAGCTGTAAGGCGGCGGTCACGGCGTTGACGAGCCCGCGCTCGAACTCGAACAGGCGCGATGCTCGAAGGGCGACGGGATCGTCGAGCCCGGCCCGCGCCGCGGTCCTTTCCGAGATGGCGGCCAGTTTCGCCGCCACGCCTCGTCTGGCACGGCCGAGGCCCCAGAGCACCAGCAGGCCGATAACCAGGGCGATGGCGGCGGCGATGGCGGCGCGGACCAGCGCGGCGGCTGTATACGCTTCGCCCGCCTCGTCGAATGCCTGCTGCAGTCGCATCAAGGCCTGGGCGGTGACGCCCTCGAGGGTCTCGCCGGCGAGTTCGTCGATGTCGGGCGGGGCCAGCCCGAAAATGACCCGGTTACCAACGAAGATGAGCGAGCCGCCCTCGATCGTGCGCGATTCGATCGGCGACGTCGTCCGCTCGGCCACCAGGCCGTCGAGCACGCCGACGGCAATCCTCGCGCGCTCGGCCGGACCGCGCCCCAGGACCCGCGCGCGCAGGACCACGATGGGGCGGTTGAAGTACGTCAGCGTGAACGCCTCCCCCGAGGGAATCGCGTCGCGCACGGCGACGGCCGCCAGCGACGGCGGCGCCTGGGCCGCAGGCGCAGGCTGCGGCTGCGCGAAGAGGGGAGTGCAGACGAGCGCCGCCGCAAGCGCGACGCCCGGGATGAAGCGCGGGATTGTAACTGCTCTCAATAGATCTCCGGCACGAACCTGCGCTTGACGATCGTCGCCTCGTCGTCGTAGGCGTGCTTCTTCGACCGGTTGGGCAGCTTCACCTTCGGTCTGTCGACCTTCTTGTAAGGGATGAGCTTCAACAGCTGCGCGATGCAGTTGAGGCGCGCGCGCTTCTTGTCGTCAGACCTGACGATGTACCACGGCGCGTGCTTGGTGTCGGTCGCCTTGAGCATCGCGTCTCGCGCCCGCGAGTACTCGTACCACTTGGCGCGCGACGGCAGGTCCATCGGACTCAGCTTCCATTGCCGAAGGGGGTCGGCGATACGCGCCTCGAACCGGCGCGCCTGCTCCTTATTGCTGACTTCGAGCCAGAACTTGATGAGGATGATGCCGCCTTCGGTGATGTACTTCTCGATCTCCGGCGCCAGTTCGAGGAACCGCTCGTACTGTTCCTGCGTGCAGAAGCCCATGACGTGCTCGACGCCGGCGCGGTTGTACCAGCTGCGGTCGAAGATCACGATCTCGCCGGCGGCCGGAAAGTACTGCATGTACCGCTGCATGTACATCTGGCTCTTCTCGCGGTCCGACGGCGCCGGCAGCGCCACGAGCCGGAAGACGCGGGGGCTGACGCGCTCGGTGATCGCCTTGATCGTCCCGCCCTTTCCCGCCGCGTCCCGCCCTTCGAAGACGATGATTACCCGGAGCCCCTTGGCTTTGACCCATTCCTGCAGCACGCACAACTCGCCCTGCAGCTTGGTGAGCTCCTTTTCGTAGTCCTTCGTCTTCAGCTTCCCGTTCTTCCTGTCTTTGGCCATGCGGTTCCTTTCCTAACTCCCAACTCCCGATTCCCGACTTCCAAGGCCCAATTCATTGAGAGTGTGGGCGTTGGGCGTTGGGATTTGGGAGTTATGTCAAGGCTGCCAGCCCCCGCCGAGCGCCCGGTACAGCTCCGCGCGCGCTCTGAACTCCGCGCCACGGGTCTGCGCGAGCAGCAACTGCTGCTCGAAGAGGTCCTGATCGGCGGTGAGAATCTCGATGTAGCTGGCGAGTCCGGAATCGTAGCGCGCCCGCGCGAGATCGGCCGCGTCGAGCAGCGCCGTCACCCCGGCCTGGTGCTGTACCCGCTCTTCGGCCAGCTTCTGAATCGTCACCAGCGCGTTGGCGACCTCGCGATAGCCGTTGAGCGCCGCCTTCTGGTAGCCCGCCAGCGCGGCGTCGAATCGAGCCTGCGCCGCCTCGGCGTTCCTCCGCAGGCGTCCTCCCTGGAAGACC
>DASTDQ010000770.1:0-4128 GCA_035710305.1 Vicinamibacterales bacterium
ATCCCGTGAACGGCAACATCATCTTCAATCCCATCGTCGTGGATGGCGTGATGTACCTGCAGGGGACGGGCAACGCGGTCGTGGCCCTCGACGCCGCGACGGGCAAGGAGATCTGGCAGCATGCCAACCAGGGGGGGATCGGCGCGCGCGGGTTCAATTACTGGGAGAGCCCCGACCGCAAGGACCGGCGGATCCTGTACCTGAACGCGGGTCATCTCACGGCGATCAACGCCGAGAACGGCCAGACGATCACGTCGTTTGGCGACAACGGCAGGGTTGACCTGCGCGTCGCGCTGTACCGGCAGGCGGCAAACCCGCTGCAGACGAGCAACCCCGGGCGGATCTTCGAGAACCTGATGATCGTCTCGCTGCCGGCGCAAGGGGCGCAGTACGACGCGACGCCAGCCGACGTTCAGGCGTACGACGTGCGCACGGGGAAGATCGCGTGGGTCTTTCACAGCATTCCGCACGCCGGCGAGTTCGGGTACGACACGTGGCCCCCGGGGCACTACAAGGTTGGCGGCGGCGGCCACAACTGGAGCGAGTTCACCGTCGACGAGGAGAACGGCATCGCGTTCATCCCCTTCGGGACAGGGCGTTTCGATTTCTACGGCGGCGATCGGAAGGGCGACAACCTGTTTGCGAATTCGCTGGTCGCACTCGATGCGCGGACGGGCCGCCGGCTCTGGCACTTCCAGACGATTCATCACGACCTCTGGGATTACGACCTGCCGCAGGCGCCGAAGCTTTTGACCATCCGGCAGAACGGCCGCAACGTCGACATCGTGGCGCAGGCATCCAAGCAGGGATTCCTCTACGTCTTCGAGCGCAGGACCGGCCGCCCGATCTGGCCCATCGAGGAGCGCCCCGTGCCGAAGTCCGATGTGCCGGGAGAGTGGGCGTCGCCCACGCAGCCGTTCCCCACCAAACCGGCGCCGTTCGCCCGGCAGTCGTTCACCGAGAAGGACATCAACCCGTATCTCCCCGCCGCCGAGCGCGAGGCGCTCGTGCAGCGATTCAGGACGCTCAGGAACGACGGCCTGTTCACGCCGCCAAGCTTTGAGGGTTCGATTCAGCTTCCCGGGCACAATGGCGGCGCCAACTTCGGCGGCTCCGCCGTCGATCCGGCCCGCGGCGAGATGTACGTCGTGTCGAAGAGCCTGCCGACGGTGCTGCGCATCGCGCTGCCCGACCAGGGCGGGCGCGGCGGCGGAGCGCTGGGCGGCGGCGCTGCGGGTCCAATCGTCACTCCCGAGCAGAAGGCGAAGCTGATGGCCGAGGCGAAGGCGCTGGTGGACAAGGGCCCGGGTCCTGTCCGATTCGCGTCGCCGTACGAGTTCATGAACACCAACAGCCTCAGCATGTCGGCGATCGGGCCGCCGTGGTCCGAGATCACGGCGTACGACCTGAACACCGGCGACATCAAGTGGCAGGTTCCGTCGGGCCAGGTGAACGCACCGCCGGAGCTCGGCATCCCGCCGAACACGGGATCGCACTTCCCGCGAAGCGGGCCGCTCGTCACCGCCGGTGGCCTTCTCTTCCTCGCGACGGGATCGGATCGGCGACTTCGCGCCTACGATCGGGAAACGGGCAAGGAAGTGTGGTCGCGTGAGCTGCCGGCGGCGTCGGAAGGCATGCCTGCGACCTACGAGGTTGGCGGC
Source organism: Vicinamibacterales bacterium (assembly GCA_035710305.1). Lineage (GTDB taxonomy): Bacteria > Acidobacteriota > Vicinamibacteria > Vicinamibacterales > UBA2999 > Gp6-AA40. Next base: position 1,662 of record DASTDQ010000770.1, read on the forward strand.
CGTCAGTACATCGTCGTTCCGGTCGCGGCAGGCACTGGCCAGTTCGCCGCGCGCGTCGGGGGGCCTGGACCGCCAGGTGTGGCCGCGCCTCCGGGACCGCCCGAGGCTCAGGGCAGGGCGGGAGGGCGGGGCCGCGGCGGCGCGCTGCCGGGACAGTACATGGTGTTTACGTTGAAGAAGTAACGACGACCGGAGACTCAATGAAACGTCTTTCAGGATTTGTTGTCGCCCTCGTCATTGCAGTCAGCGGGGTGCTGTGGGCGCAGGCGCAATCGCGGCAGAACACGATCCCGCCCGGTGACTGGCGATCTATCAATCGCGATCCTGCGGCGAACCGGTACTCACCGCTCAATCAGATCAATGCCAGCAACGTGTCCTCGCTCGTTCAGGCATGGACCTACAAGCTCGGTGGCGGCGCGTCATCCGTGCCGCTCGTCGTTGACGGCGTGATGTTCGTGTCGAGCGGTCCGCGTGTCGTGGCGCTCGACGCCGACACCGGAACGGAGATCTGGGCGCATTCGCTGCAGCCCGCGTCGTCGTCCGCAGAACCGCAGGCGCCGCCAACCGATGCGCCGCCTGCCGCGACGCCCGTTGGGGCACAGGGCGGGGGCGCGCCTGGCGGCGCGAGGCGTGGCGGTGGCGCGGGCCGCGGCGGAGCTGGTGGTCCGGTGGCGTCGGCCCGCGGCGTCGGTTACTGGCCGGGCGATGGAAAACTCGGGCCCCGCATCCTCTTCATGAGCGGTAACCGTCTGATCGCGCTGGACGCCGCGACCGGTATGCCTGCCGAAGGGTTCGGGACCGGCGGCGCGGTGACGGTCGGTGTTCCGTACGGCGCCACGCCGACGATCTATCGCAACGTGGCAATCATCGGCGCCGCCACAGGTGAAACGCCGCAAGGCCCTCCCGGAAATCCGCGCGCCTTCGACGTGATCACGGGCAGGCAGCTGTGGGAGTTCCAGACCGTACCCCGCCCTGGCGAGCCGTACAACGAGACGTGGGGCACGGGCTGGCGCGAGCGATCGGGCGCGAACATGTGGGGGTTCGCGGCGCCGATCGACGCCGAGCGAGGCATCGCCTACCTGCCCATCGCGGGCCCGGCCACCAACTATTACGGCGGCGACCGGCCGGGCAACAACGTCTTTGCGAACTCGATCGTGGCCGTCGATGCCCAGACCGGCAAGTACCGCTGGCACTTCCAGACGGTGCATCACGATCTTTGGGACATCGACATGCCCTCGGCGGGCGCGCTGTTCGAGTTCGTGCAGGGCGGACGACGCACGCCGGCGATCGCGCACGTCGGCAAGTCGAGCTACGTCTTCGTGCTCGATCGCACCAACGGCAAACCTCTCATCCCCGTCGAGGAGCGGCCGGTGCCGAAGGGCGACGTGCCGACGGAGTGGTATTCGCCGACGCAGCCGTTTCCGGTCAGGCCGGCGCCGCTCAGCCGCGTGAGCTTCAACGCCGAAACGGATCTCGTGCGGCCCGAAGACACGAGCCCGGAACACGTGGCGGCGTGCAAGGCGATGATGGAGAAAGCGGGCGGCTACTACAACGCGGGGCCCTTCACGCCATTCCTCTTCAAGGAGACGGGCGCGCCCCCGAAGTCCACGATTCAGTTCCCCGGAGGGACGGGCGGCGTCAACTGGGGCGGGATGGCGATGGATCCGACGACGGGCATCTTCTTCGTCAACGCGCAGAACACGTCGCTCGTCGGCTGGGTCGAGCGCAAGCCGCCCGGCGTGACTTACAGCTTCGAGGCGCCCAATTCGAATCATCCCTTCGATCGAGCCAGCGTGAACGGCATCGGCCCGTTCTTCACGTTTTCAGCCCCGCTCAGCGGCAAGTACACCGAGCCGCGGGCTCCGGCGGGAGGTGGTCCGCCCGGCGCCCCGGTCGCGGTCGGCCCCTCGCTTCCGTGCGTTCGGCCACCGTGGTCGAAGCTGATCGCGGTGAATGCGAACACCGGGCAGATCGTCTGGGAATCGGTGCTGGGTCTCAACGAAGCGCTCCCGGCGGGAAAACAGCTGGTCGGCAGCGGCGGCAGCGCCGGCCCGACGGTGACGGCGGGCGGGCTCGTCTTCGTCGGCGCCACCAGCGACCGCCGCTTCCGCGCCTTCGACGCCAAGACGGGAAAGGAACTGTGGGTGACGACCGTGCCGGCCGCTGCGGGCGCCAATCCCATGAGCTACCTGGGTAAGAGCGGAAAGCAGCGCGTGGCCGTCGTCGCGGGCGGCACGCTCGTGTCGTACGCGCTACCGTAGGATCTGGTCGATGGATGTACGTAGTGTCCGGCTTCAGCCGGACCGTCAAGAATAGAATTGCACGCCCATGAGATCTGCCGTCAGCACCGGCGTCGTGTTCACCCTCGCATGGCTGTGCGCCATCGGCATTGACGCGCGCGTGACGGGCGCGGCGGCGCCCGGCGCGCAAAGCCAGCCAGTCGCCGTCGCCGATGCGAGCGGCCTCG
>DASTDQ010000771.1:0-2669 GCA_035710305.1 Vicinamibacterales bacterium
CGTAGCTCCGATCAAGTAGTACCCGCCGTCGGCGGACGGACCGAGAACCAGCGAGCGGGGATCGCGCGAGAGGTGTTGGACGGCCAGGCCGATCATTTGCGGCGTGATGTCCGGCAGATCCGATCCAATCAGGATCACGGCCCCCGCGCCTCCCGCCAGCAGCGAGGCCATGGTCTCGCGCATACGGTCGCCGAGCGTGCCGCCGGCTTGCGCAATCACGCTGACGTCGCCGGGCACGATCGCGCGAACGTCGTCGCACGCCTCGGCCGGCTCGACGACAACGACGCGTGACGTCCCGTCGAGGGCGGCGCCATCCAGCGTGTCGAGCAGAAGCGCGGCAAGCAGCGACGAGTCGGAAGGCCTGCCGAGGGCGGCAAACAGCCGGCTCTTGCCGCCGCTCGAGGGCGCGCGCGTCAGGACCGCAACGACAGTCGGCCCCGATTCGCCCACCATACGCGGAACAGCAGCAGCGAGCCGATCGCGAACGCCCAGCGGCGCGGCAGCGTGATGTCGGCCTTGACGAGCCACCAGAAATGCACGACCGCGAGGATCCCGGCGACGTACACGAGACGGTGCAGCGTCTGCCAGCGGCGGCCGAGCTTCCGGATCGCGAAGCGGTTGGACGTGACCGCGAGTGTCAGCAGAATGAGAAACGTGGCCATCCCCACCGTGATGAACGGCCGCTTCGCGACGTCGACGATCATGGACGGGACGTCGAAGTAGTTGACGAAGACGACCCACGTCAGCATGTGCAGCGTGGCGTAGAAGAACGCGAAGAGGCCGAGCATCCGCCGGAGCTTGACGACGTCGTTCCATCCCGTCAGGCGCCGGAGCGGCGTCACGGCGAGCGCGATCGTCAGAAACGCGATCGTCCAGGTGCCGGTCTGGTCGGTGATGTAGTCGCCCGGGTTGGCGGTGAGGGCGTTGAGGTCGCCTAAAACGAGTGCCGCGTAGAGGCCCCTGGCAAGCGCCGCGGCGGGGATGAGCGCCGCGGCGAAGCACAGGACCTTGACGACGACGATCGGCTTCAATAATTCTTGCGCAGGTCCATGCCTTTGTACATGTGGGCGACCTGCTCGGTGTAGCCGTTGAACATCTCCGTCTTGTGGTTGGGGACGAAGCTCGGCAGCCGACGCTCCCGCGCCTGGCTCCACCGAGGATGGTCCACCGTGGGGTTCACGTTCGCGTAGAAGCCGTACTCGTGCGGCGCCATGGTCTGCCACGTGTTCCTCGGCTGGTTCTCGACGAACCGGATTCTCACGATCGACTTCACGCCCTTGAAGCCGTACTTCCAGGGCACGACGAGCCGGATCGGCGCGCCGTTCTGCGCCGGCAGCACCTCGCCGTACAATCCGACCGCCAGCAGCGTCAACGGGTTCTGCGCCTCGTCCAGGCGGAGGCCTTCGAGGTACGGCCACTGGAGCACGTCGGTGCGCTGCATCGGGAATCGAGCCACATCATGCAGCGTCGTCATCTCGACGTACTGTGCCTTGGGGGTCGGCTCAACACGCTTGATCACGTCGGCCATCGGAATGCCGACCCACGGAATGACGAACGACCACGCCTCGACGCATCGCATCCGGTAGATGCGTTCCTCGAGTGCATAGGGCTTGATGAACTCGTCGATGTCGTAGTCGCCCGGCTTGGCCACCAGCCCATCGATCTTGATCTTCCACGGGCGGGGCTTGAAGTTCTTCGAGTTGTTCCTCGGGCCATCGCCCGCGCCCGGGGCGAACTCGTAGAAATTGTTGTAGCTGGTGACGTGGTCGTACAAACTCGGCGTCTCGGTCGTGCTGAGCGGACTCTTGCGGATGTTGGGCAGCTTTGCCAGGCCGCCCTGCGCCGCGGCGTCGGGCACGGGCAGGCCCGCCGCCACCAGCGCGGCAGCCGACGCCTGGATGAACTCCCGGCGGCCAAGGTACACGTTCTTTGGTGTGATCTCGGACGAACGGATGCCGGGCGCCTTTTTGATCAGCATAGAGCGATTATAGGACCGTTCCCGTCGGGTTTCGCAAACCCATCGGCCGCCGTTGCTGTACATCCTACGGACGAATGAGCCTACTGGTTTCTGTGATCATTCCCGTGCTCGCGGACGGCCGGGCAGCCGGGCAGCTCGTCACACAGCTTCGCGTCGATCCGCGGGTCGAAGTCATCGTTTCGAGCCCAGATTCCGGGCTCGAGTCGCTCGAACACGGCAGGCCTGACCTGAGGGTCGTGCAGACCGCGACAGGGCGGGCGGTTCAGATGAACTCCGGCGCCGGGCTCGCGCGCGGCGATTGGCTGCTCTTTCTTCACGCCGACTCGCGAGTGCCGGACGGCTGGCTGGACGCGTTGGAGAAGGCTGCCGCAGCGGGAACCGTCGGCGGATGGTTTCGCTTCGCGCTGGACGATCCGTCATGGCAGGCCCGGCTGATCGAGCGGGGCGTGGCCCTGCGCATCAAGCTGTTCCGGCTCCCCTACGGCGACCAGGGCCTCTTCGTCCGTCGGCAGACGTTCGCGGCCATCGGCGGCTACCGCGATATGCCGCTGATGGAGGATGTGGATTTCGTGAGACGGCTGACGCGGGCGGGCGAGGTCGCGGAAATCCCGCTGCCGATCGCGACATCGGCACGCCGCTGGAAGCGTGACGGGTGGTTTCGGCGAAGCGCACGAAACCTCACGCTTCTCGG
>DASTDQ010000772.1:0-3151 GCA_035710305.1 Vicinamibacterales bacterium
GCCCGGCCGGACCCGGGGCCGGCCTGACGTGGCCCAGTCGGTGCCCGCGCACCAGAAGTTGTACGCGCACATCAGTCCTTCGAACGCGGGCTCGACCTTCGCGCCCGTGTGGCCGTGCGGATAGACGTGAAAGACGCGGCCCCCGGCGTAGGCCTGGGGCTCCGCTCTCGTCCGGACCGACACCGCCCGGCTCGCTGGCCCCCCGACGCCGTCCGGATCCGATATCAGGAAGCGCACCTCGTAGGCCGTGTCGGGCTCCAGGTCCAGGACGCTGCCCGCAAACATGTTGGGCGCAACGACGTCCACGCGCGACTCGGCGTAGATGCGCTCGCCCTGCAGCCGCAGCAACGGAAGCGCCGTCCTCCAGTCGGTTGTGCCGGCCTTGCGGTATGACACGGCGACCGAGGCGTTGCGGTTGTCGTCGCCTTGGATGAACCACTCGAAGCCGAGGTTGATGAGCGTCGGCGGCTCGATGACGAGTTCGCCGGGAACGACGACGTTCGGCTGCGGCGCCGGCGCTCCCCCTGCCGGTGCCTGCGCATCGAGGACGCGCAGCGACAGCAGCGCAGCCGGCACGAGCAGAAGCGAAAGCAGTTGTCGGCGCATATCACTTCCTCTCGAGGAAACGTTCGGTCAGCGTGCGTCGCTCGGGCGCCATGTGCGACGCCGCCGCGCGGACGTACGGGCGCAGCTGACGTACCGCGTAGGTCGCATAGCCGACCTCCCGCACGTCCTGCAGCGTGGTCCGATAGTAATCGAGCAGCGACGCCGCGAGAATCTGCCCGGTCCGCGTGGCCCCGACCATGGCCGACGCCCCGAGCCAGCGAGCGCCGTCGGGCAGCCCCTTGACCGCCGACACCGCCATCATCGACGAGGTTTCGAACACCGACCGCTCCTGGCGGCCCGCCTCGGTTCGAAGATCGGTCCAAAGCCGGGTCAGCGACTCCCGCGACGGCAGCCGTTCCGGCCCGATGGCGCGCGCTTCCTCGCGGATGGCGCGCCACTCCTGCCGCAATCCGGCAATGTCGAGAGGCGGCGTGTTGACGGCGTTCGCCATCCGGCCGGACGTGCGCTCGAGGCCGTCCAGAAGCTGGTCCACGCTCGTGAACTGTGCGTCGTGTTCGAGCAGCCCGCGCTCCTTGAGCGCCGCGGCGATCTCGGGAATCACGTGCCTCCCGATGCCGCACACATCCGACAGCGCTGCGAGCACCCAGACGGGCGACGCCCGGAACGCCACGATGCCGAGGGCCTCGATGGCGTTGCCCGCAGTTCGCCTGACCAGGAAATCGTCCGCAAGCGTTGCGTCGTCACGGAACACGCCTTCGACGCCGCCCACCTGCTCGATGAGAAACCTCAACGTCGTGTCCACGAGGTTCTGATAGAGCCGCGTCCGGCGGACCCCGCCCGGGATCGCGACCTCGCCTACCTCGCGCGCGACGCCGGCACCGAGGCCGACGATGGAGCGGACGAGCCGTTCGGGCAGGGAGATGAGATACGACTTGACGTTCATGGCGACCGGGAACTTTCGCGATAATAACCGGGACTCCGCCTATCGCCGCGGCACGACGCAAGGCTGAGCGCTCGTGAGCCGCTACCCTTCGACGAGGCCTCGTCCTACAATGCACGCTATGACCAGCACACGTGAACGTCTGCTGCTGATTGCCGCTTTCCTGTCGGTCTCCTCGCCGCACCTCACGGCCCAGAACCCGGTGGCGCCCCTGTTCTCCTCGCCCGAGGTCGGCTCGGATCGTCGCATCACGCTCAGGATTGCCGCTCCGCAGGCGCAAGCCGTCCGGCTGTCGGCCAGCGACATTCCCGGGGTCGGCCAGGGCGCGGAGATGACCAAGGGGCAGAACGGTGTGTGGGAGACGACGGTCGGGCCTGTCCCGGCTGGAGCTTACAGGTACAGGTTCACGGTCGACGGGGTTGCCACGATGGACCCCCGCAACCCGTCAACGAGCGAATCGAACACGAACGCGTGGAGCCTCGTCTACGTCGACGGATCGGACACGTCGGATACGAAGAACGTCCCCCACGGGGGCGTCTCCGAAGTGACGTACCACTCCACGGCGCTCAACGCGGTTCGGCGGATGCACGTGTATACACCCCCGGGCTACGAAACCAGCACCCGCAAGTATCCGGTCTTCTATCTCCTGCACGGCGCGGGCGACAGCGACGACTCGTGGAGCACGGTCGGCCGCGCGGGGTTCATTCTGGACAACCTCATCGCCGCCAGGAAGGCCAGGCCGATGATCGTGGTCATGCCGGCGGGACACATTCGTGGACTCGCCGCCCCGCTCTCGGCGACCGGGCCGGACGGGTTCGTGAACGACTTCGTCGCCGACGTGATGCCCTACGTGCAGAAGAACTATCGAGCGTCGACCGATCGCGCGAGCACCGCGATTGCCGGCTTATCGATGGGCGGGAACCAGGCGCTGAACATCGCGATTCCGAATCTCGATCGGTTCGCGTACATCGGTGTGTACAGCTCCGGCCTGTTCGGCGCGTTTCCTCAACGAGGGCGCGGCGGCCCGCCGGCTCCACCGGCGGCCGCCTCCGGGCCGACAGAATGGGAAACGCGCTACGCGGCGAAACTGGCCGACGCAAACGTGAAGAAGGGGCTGAAGCTGTTCTGGTTCAGCACCGGCAAAGACGACTTCCTGCTGGGCACAACTGTCGCGACGGTTGACCTCTTCAGGAAGCACGGCTTCACACCGATCTACCAGGAGAGCGCCGGCGGCCACACCTGGCTCAACTGGCGCGATTATCTGAGCGAGTTCGCGCCGCAGCTCTTTTAACCCACGCGGCTCTCGTCGAAGGAGGGACATCATGACCGGGCGTGTTCTCGTCGGTGCAGCCCTCGTCCTCCTGTTGCCGGTATCGGCGGCTTGGGCGCAGGGGCCGCGGACGCCCTGGGGTGACCCCGACATTGAAGGCATCTGGACCAACGCCACGCTGACGCCGCTCCAGCGTCCCGCCGATCTCGCCTCGAAGGAGTTCTTCACGCCGGAGGAAGCCGCCCAGTTCGCCCGCGTGCGCATCGAGCAGACCAACGCCGACCGTCCGCTGCCGCCCGGGCAAGTCGGCGCGTACAACGACGTCTTCTTCGAGCGAGGCAAGGGCACGGTCAAGAGCCGGCGCACCTCGCTCG
>DASTDQ010000773.1:0-3972 GCA_035710305.1 Vicinamibacterales bacterium
AGAATCGCGTCGTCGCTGGAACCGAGAATCCTGATCTCAGAGGTCACGATGAAAACGAATCAGGCTCGTGACGGCTCAGGAGAGTTGTGAAACCTCCTGATAGAGGTACGCCGACGCGATGATGCCGTTGTGGAAGTTGCCCAGGTCGAGCCGCTCGTCCGGCGCGTGCGCGTTCTCGTCCGGCAGCCCGACGCCGAACAGCACGCTCGGCAGCCCGAGCTCCTCCTGGAACGTCGAGACGACCGGAATAGACCCGCCCTCCCGGTTGAATACCGGCGGCTGACCGAAGCCCTGCTCGATCGCCCGCCCCGCGGCACGCACGAACTTGTTGTCGAACTCGGTCATCCACGGCTTGCCGCCGTGCATGCGCGTGATCTTCAGCTCCACCGTCTTCGGGCAGATCTTCCGGAGGTAGGCTTCAAACAGTTCCGCGACCTTGTTCGGATCCTGATCGGGCACGAGCCGCATGCTCACCTTCGCCATCGCCACCGCGGGAAGCACCGTCTTGGCGCCCTCGCCCGTGAAGCCCGAGAGCAGGCCGTTGACCTCGAAGGTCGGCCGTGCCCACACGCGCTCGAGTGTCGAATATCCGGACTCGCCGAACAGCTTCGGCGCCCCGAGCTCCTTCCGGTACTTCGTGTCGTTGAACGGCAGCTTCTTCCACTCCGCTCGCTCCGCCTCGCTGAGCGGCCGGACGTCGTCGTAGAAGCCGGGGATCTTGATTCGGCCGCCCCTGTCCTTCATCTGCGTGAGGAGCTGCGACAGGACGAACGCGGGGTTGGCGACCGCGCCGCCGAACGATCCGGAGTGCAGATCGCTCTTGGAGCCCCGCAGGTCAATCTGAAAGTAAATCAGCCCGCGAAGGCCGTAGCAGATCGACGGGATGCCACGGTCGAACATCGGCGAGTCCGAGATGACGACGACGTCGGCGGCGAGATCCTGCTTGTGGGATCGGACGAAGTCGTCCAGGTGAACGCTGCCGACCTCTTCCTCGCCCTCGATGAAGAACTTCATGTTGAGCGGCAGGCTCTGCGTCTTGCGCAGGTGCGCTTCCACCGCCTTGATGTGCATGAACACCTGCCCCTTGTCGTCGGCGGCGCCGCGCGCGTAAATCTCGCCGTCGCGCACGGTGGCCTCGAAAGGCGGGCTCGTCCAGAGGTTCAGCGGATCCACGGGCTGCACGTCGTAGTGCCCGTAGAACAGGATCGTCGGCTTGCCCGGGGCGTTGAGCCAGTCGCCGTAGACGACCGGGTGACCCGGCGTGTCGATGAGCCGCACGTTCTGCAGGCCTGCCGTCCTGAGCGCGTCGCCGGTCCACTCGGCCGCGCGGCGCACGTCGGCCGCATGCTCGGGCAACGCGCTGATGCTGGGTATCGCGAGGTACTGCTTGAGCTCTTCGACGTACCTGTCGCGGTTCACGTTGATGAAGTCGACGACCTGGTTCATGGCCCAATCATATGCCACGCGTCGCCGCGCCGCCCCGCGCGCCCCTCACGTTCGAGCTTCAGCAGGTGGGCGAGGATCGTCTCTCGCACGACCTCGGCGAGGTGCACGGCGAGGCCGGGATAGACGATCGGCACGAGCGCGTCAGGCGTGCGGTCGGCCTGGGCGAGCGCGGCCACGATTTGCTCCTCGCGCCGGCGGCGATGCGAGACATAGCCGCGCAGCACCGTCTTCGGGTCCTCGATGATCGGCCCGTGCGCCGGAAAGAGGCGCGACGGGGCGAGCGCCAGCACGCGTTCGAGCGAGGCCAGGTACTGGATGAGATCTCCTCCAAGGTTGGCGGGGATGTAGATGGTCGAGCCCTTGACGGCGAGGTCGCCCGAGAAGAGCGTCCGCGACGCGTCGTGCCAGAAGCACAGGTGGTCCGGCGCATGGCCTGGCGTGTGGACCGCGCGGAGAGTCTCGTCCCCTGCGGCAACCGCCTGCCCGTCTGCCAGGCTCTCCCAGTCCACAGGCCAGCGGCTGTCGCGCCCCTTCCAGAACATCTTGAGGAACCGCACGCCCTCGAAGCGGCGGGCGATCGCCACGACGCCCGATGCGTGGTCGCCGTGAGCGTGCGTCACGAGCACCTGTGCGAGCCGATCCCCCGCGAGCGCCTGCTCGACGGCGTCGAGATGCCCCGGTTCGCCCGTCCCGGCGTCAACGAGCGTCGGCACGCGCCCGGGAAGCAGCCACGTCCAGTTGCCCTCGCCGGTCATCGGGCCAGGGTTGCACGCGTGCACGGGGACGGGATTCATGGCGGGGTCAGACCCCTGAACGGAAATGCAGCGTGAACGACAGGACGTAGTAGTACGCGGGAAACACCAGAGAGGCCCAGAGCACAGGCGGCGATACCGCGGGATACTGCCACAGCATCACCAATACCAGGATCGCCCAGACGGCCGCGAGCGCGTTGGTCGTGACCTTGAGGATCGGCGTTCGCGACGGATAGACATAGCGGATCGGAATGAACACCAGGATCGCGAACGCCACCAGCACCGCGGCGTTGACGAGAGACGGCCAGTCCAGGACGAGCAGGTAGAACGTCACGACGTTCCAGTACGACGGCCAGCCCGTGAAGAAGTGATCGCTCGTCTTGGCGTCGGTGCGGTTGAAGCCGTACGCGCTCGCGAGCAACATCAGCGACGCCACGGGGATCGCCCACGTGGCCGGCACGAGCGGCGCGCGCCAGACGAGGAGCGCGGGCACGAAGACGTAGGTCAGGTAGTCGACGATCTGGTCGAGCGCGGCGCCGTCGAACCACGGCAGGCGCTCGGCCACGCGGGCACGCCTCGCGAGCAGGCCGTCGGTCGCGTCGACGACCACCTGCAGCGACAGCCAGAAGAAAGCGGCGCGGAAATCGTTCTCGATGACCGCCCGGGCCGCCAGCAGCGCCAGCACGACGCCGCTCGCCGTGAAGGCATGGACCAACCAGGCGCTCATCGCAACAAGCTGGTGAAAGTTAGAAGCTCACAGTCTCCGTACCGCGTTTGGAAAGTCTCTCCAGACCGGCACGCCGCAGAAGTGCGACCCCTCGGTGCAGCGGGGCGAGATGAGGCCGTTGCGGATGACGCAGGGCGGGCCGATGTGGCGGGCAATCCGCGGATGCACGGCGCGCACCTGCTCGATCTCGTCCATCGACGCGAGGTAGATCTCCTCCTGCGCGTTGAAGCAGGTCCGGAGCGTCCACTTGTGCAGCAGCGCCAGCAGCGAACCGGACTCGACGAACCGCAGCGCCTTGGCGTTGGGCAGGACGTACAGCGCGTGCTCGAGCGGGACGCCCAGCTCGAGCAGCCGGTTCTTCGCGTCCCACGCTTCCCGCATCGACTCGTCGTACACCGCCCTGGCCTTCGGGTTGGCGGCAATCAGCCGCGGCGTGATGTAGTCGGGTTTCGACGTGTCGGCAAACGTCATGAGCGGCCGCGACGCAGGCACCATCCGGTGCCGCTGGTCCTGCGAGTCGGCGGTGTGGCTCAGCCGCTTCTCGAACACGTAGGTCGCATGGTGCAGGGCGCGCATGAGCGGAGAGTGGTACGACACGTTCAGCACGTCGAGGCGATACCGGTTCTTCGCTGGGTTCAGCACCCTGTCGAGCGCCTCGTCATCGTCCATGTCGCTGGGCAACAGGCCGAAGACCGACCGGACCGATTCGGCCGCGATCGACTCCGCTTCCGGCGGCGCGCTGCGCAGGCGCGACCAGCGGCCGTTCAGCCTCGCGTCGAACTCGGCGGCGAAACAGTCGCCGCCGCCGCGCGGCCGGGGGAACGACGACTCCTGCACGTCCTCGTCCGCAATCGGCGCCGGACCGACCTTCTCGAAGAAGTTCGGATCCCACTCCTTGACCAGCCGGACCATCTCCGAGATCACGTGGCACGTCTCGTGCGGCGCGTCGCCCGTGTTCATCATCCGGTGGAGGCGATGCAGCACGATGCCCGACACCGTGTGCACCATGGAGGTGAACGCGCCGATCGGGATGACGTAGCGCGCCGT
>DASTDQ010000774.1:0-2233 GCA_035710305.1 Vicinamibacterales bacterium
CGCGGGAAGGGGCGCATGTCCTACAGCACGCCGCTCGTCGTGAACACGCCGTCCGGCCCCGAGCTCGTCGTCAACTCGAGCGAGCGAGTGGACGCGTACGACCCCAGGACGGGCACGCTGCTGTGGTTTACCGGCAGCACCAACCGGTTTCCGATCCCGATGCCGGTGTTTCACGACGGCATGATCTACATGAGCCGCGGCTATCGCAGCAGCCCCTACATGGCGATCCGTCCCGGCGGACGAGGCGACGTGTCGAAGACGCACGTCGTGTGGGAGTCGGCGACGGGGGCGCCCTATATCTCGTCGCTCGTGTACGACGCGGGCCTGATCTACATGGCCACCGACGTCGGCGGCGTGACCGTGGTTGACGCCAAGACCGGGCAGCGGCTGTCGCAGCAGCGCGTCGAAGGGGTGTTCTCGGCGTCGCCGGTGGCGGCCGACGGCAAGATCTACTTTGTCAGCGAATCGGGGGAGACGATCGTGATGCAGTCCGGCTCGTCGCCCACGGTCCTCGCGCGAAACGACGTCGGCGAACGGGCCATTGCCTCGCCCGCGATCTCGAACGGACAGATCTTCATCCGCACCGACGACCATCTGTTCTGCATCGGCACCCGTGCGGGCTGAGGCCCGCTTATGAATCGACACCTTCGGCCCTCCGCAGTCCTGGCTGTCGCGGTGATGACGGCCGTCGTGTGTCAGGCCCAGGAGCCGACGCTCGACGAGGTGGTCGATCGCCTCGGCCGCTACATCAGCGACTACGAAACCAAGATCGTTCAGCTGGCGGCCGAGGAAGAGTACGAACAGCGGATCAAGAGACGATCGGGGTACGGGGGTGAGGTCGTCGCGCGGCGGAAGCTGACGTCCACGTTTCTCTTTGCCAGGCTCCCGACAGGCCAGGCGTGGTTCGGAGTGCGCGACGTGGTCAGGGTGGACGGAAAGCCCGTAAGCGGGCGTGGCCGCTCGCTCGAGCAGTTGCTCCAGGAGGGTACGCTCGATGCGCTCGCGGAAGCGAACCGCGTCGTGCGCGAGAACGCCAAGTACAACATCGGCGCAGTCTACAGAACAGTCAATCTGCCGCTTCAAGCGATCGAGCTGCTTCGTGCCGAGCACCGCCGTCGATTCGAGTTCACCTCCGTGGGCCGCGCGCGCATGGCCGGTTCACGCGTGTGGCAGATCGCGTACGCGGAACGGGTGCGGCCGTCGCTTATCAACGACGGATTCGGCGGCGACCGGCTGACGAACGGACATGTGTGGGTCGACCCGACAACCGGGGCCGTCCACAAGACGGAGATCTCAATTGAGAAGGTGAACCTGATCACCGTCGAGTTCCGGCACAACGATCGGTTCCAGATGCTTCTCCCCTCGTCGATGGAAGAGGTCTACGAACTCGCCATCGAAGTCGTCAACGGCCGCGCCAACTACAGCGACTACCGGAGGTTCCAGACCAGTGCGCGGATAGTCGATAAGTAGCCGCCAGCTGGCAGCCGGGGGTGGCAGGCGTACCCCGAGGAAGGTAGAAGTGACAACCATCTCTCGCCGTGGCGTTCTTCGCGGCGCAGGCGCTGTCGCGGCCGCACTCGCCGCAGGCGACATCTCTCGAACTTCCGCTCAATCGTCGCCGGTCGGCAACGTCAAGGCGCTCGTCTTCGACGTGTTCGGCACGGTCGTCGACTGGCGCAACGGCGTTGCGCGCGACGCGGAGCGGATTCTCGAGCCGCTCGGCCACAAGATCGATTGGCTGGCCTTCGCCGACGCCTGGCGTGCGCTCTATCAGCCGAGCATGGAGGAGGTTCGCGCGGGCCGTCAGCCATTCGTCAAGCTCGATGTCCTGCACCGCCGCATGCTCGATCAGATCCGCCCGCGTTTCGGCCTCGAGAAACTCCGGGACGCAGTCGCCGACGATCTGAACCTCGCATGGCACCGCCTCGACGCCTGGCCCGACGTGGCGCCGGGGTTCGCGCGCCTGAGCCGCAAGTTCGTGCTCGCACCGTGTTCGAACGGCAACATTGCGTTGATGGTCGATATCGCGCGGCGGAACAACATTCCGTGGGACGCGATTCTCGGCTCGGAGATCGCCCGCGACTACAAGCCGAAGCCGCGCGTGTATCTCGCGGCGGCGGAAGCCCTGAATCTCTCGCCCGGAGAGGTCATGATGGTCGCCGCCCACAGCGACGACTTGCGCAACGCCGCTTCGAACGGCTTGCGCACGGGTCACGTCGGCCGGCCTGGCGAG
>DASTDQ010000775.1:0-4452 GCA_035710305.1 Vicinamibacterales bacterium
GCACACGATCTCCCAGGGGATGGTGCCGATCGCCGCCGCCATTTCACGCGCGTCGATCTGCTGCCAGCTCTCGTCGCCCTGCCTGCCGAGGATCACGACCTCGTCGCCGGGCCGGACCTCGTCGAGATCGGTGACATCGACAGCCAGCATGTCCATCGACACCGCGCCGACGATCGGCACGCGGCGGCCCCTGACGAGCACCTGGCCGCGTCCGCACAGCCGCGTATCGAGGCCGTCGGCATAGCCGGCCGGAACGACGGCAATGCTGCGCGGTTCGCGCGCCTCGTATCGCCATCCGTAGCCCACGCCCTCGCCGGCCCTGAGCCCCTTGACGGCGACCACGCGGCTCGTCAGCGACATCACGGGCCGCAGCTCGATCGTCGCGGCGAGCGGCGGAGGCACGATGCCATACAGCAGGAGGCCCGGCCGGACGGCGTCGTACCACACCCGTGAATCGCGCAGCAGCGCCGCGCTGTTGCAGGCGTGGCGCAAGACTCGGGATTGGGGATCGGAGATCGGGGAGAGGTCCTGCACGACCTTCCAGGCGGCCTCGAAGCGTTCGCGCTGTGTGTTGAAGATGGGACTCTCGGGATCGTCAGCCGACGCGAAGTGCGTATACACCGCGTCGAGGCGCAGGTTCGGGCTCGCAAGCAGCTCCAGGAGCGTGCGCCGCAGGTTGTCGTGCCGGAAGCCGAGCCGGTTCATGCCGGTGTCGATCTTCAGGTGATACGCGATGGTCGAACGGTGCCGCGCCGCCGCGGCCTGGACCGCGCGGGCCGCGCCGGGGGTGGAGATTGTCGGCGTCAGCGCGCACACGAAGAGCCCTTCGAGATCGCTCACGCTGAGCGCGCCGAACACGAGGATCGGGACACGCACGCCGGCCTGACGCAGCACGATGCCCTCTTCGATGTCCGCGCAGGCCAGCATCGTGGCGCCGGCCTCCTCGAGCGCCAGCCCCACGCGCGGCGCGCCATGCCCGTACGCGTTGGCTTTCACGACGGCGATGATCGCTGGAGGTCGGGACGACGCCGCGGAGGCTGAAGCCTCCGCGCTACGGGAGAGAAACGTACGTATCGCTGCGAAGTTGCTCTTGAGCGCATTCAGATCGACGCGGGCGACGGTGCTACGGACCAACTGCTCTACGCACCCTGTGCGAGATTGGCGAATCTGGTTTGTTCGCGCAGGAAGGCGAGGCGGACCGTGCCGGTCGGGCCGTTGCGCTGCTTGGCGAGGATCAGCTCGGCGGTGCCTGCATCTGGGCTGTTCGGATCCTTGTTGTAGACATCGTCCCGGTAGATGAGCACCACGACGTCGGCATCCTGTTCGAGCGCTCCCGACTCGCGGAGGTCCGAGAGCTGCGGGCGATGGTCCGATCGCGCCTCGGGAGCACGGCTCAACTGCGACAGCGCGATGACGGGCACCTTCAGCTCCTTGGCCAGCGCCTTCAGCGAGCGCGAGATCGAGGCGAGCTCCAGCGTCCGGTTCTCGAAGCGTCCGCGGGCGTTCATGAGCTGGAGGTAGTCCACGATGAGCAGGCTGAGGCCGTGCTCGTTCTGCAGCCGCCGCGCCTTGGCTCGCATCTCGAGGACGCCGATGTTCGCCGTGTCGTCGATGTACAGCTTCATCGCGTTCAGCTTTTCGAGGGCGTGAGAAATCCGGTGGTAATCGTTGCCCCCGATGGCGCCGGCCATGAGACGCTGCCCGTCGATCTGCGCCTCGGAGGTGAGCAGCCTGAGAAAGAGCGCCTCCTTGGACATTTCCAGGCTGAACAGCCCCACGGCGTGCCCCGAGAGTCCGGCCACGTACTGGGAGATGTTCAGGACCAGGCTCGTCTTCCCCATCGACGGCCGGGCGGCCACGATCACGAGATCCCCGGCCTGCAGTCCGCGCGTCAGCTCGTCGAGATCGACGAACCCGGTCGGCACGCCGGTGATGAGCTTCTTCTGCTCGAACAGCTGCTCGATCTTCGGAAAGCTGTCCTTGACCAGCTCCCGCATCGACACGAAACCGGCCTTCACCCGGTCGTCGGCGACGGAGAAGATCTCTTTCTCGGCTTCGTCGAGGATGAGATCGGCGTCCTGGTCCGCCTCGTACGCGTTGGTCAGGATCTTGTTGGCGGCGTAGATCAGGTTGCGCAGCGTCGCCTTTTCCTTGACGATGCGCGCGTAGTATTCGACGTTGGTCGCGCGCGGCACGCCGTCGGCCAGCGAGGCCACGTAGGCCGGCCCGCCCACCTCGTCCAGCTCGCCCGCCCGCGCGAGCTCCTCCTTCAGCGTGACGAAATCGATCGCCTCGTGACGCTCGTTCAGAGCGACCATGCGGTCGAAGATGCGGCGGTGCGCGTCGCGGTAGAAGTCGTCGCTGTCGATCGACTGCGCCGCCAGGTTGAATGCGTCGTTGTGGACCAGAATCGCGCCGAGCACGGAGCGCTCGGCCTCGAGGTTGTGCGGAAGCGTGCGCTCCGCGGTGGCGACAGCAGTCTCGGCCATGAACGGGCGGGTCTTTCGGAGGCGAACGAGGAGTGTAACAGAATCTTGACGAGACGGTCTTCGGTCTGAAGACCGAAGACCGCAGGCCGTGGCTACAAGCTGCTCAGCGCTTGTGTGACTTTCGCGTAGTCCGGCTCGTTGCGCGCGTCGTCGAGCACCTCGCGGTGACGCACGACGCCGCTCCGATCGATCACGAACACCGCGCGCTTCGAGATGTCCTTGAGGCCGATCATGTCCGGGTTCACCACGCCGTATTTCCGGATGATGTCCTTGTTGAAATCGCTGAGAAGCGGAAAGGTCAGCCTCTGCGCGTCCGCCCACGCCTTGAGCGCGAAGAACGTGTCGACGGTGATGCCGAGCACGGTGGCCTTGACCTTGTTCAGCTCGGACGCCGAATCACGAAACCGGCACATCTCGGCCGTGCACGTGCCGCTGAACGCCGCGGGCATGAACGCGAGCACCACGGGACCCTTCGACAACTGTGCGCTCAACGTGACCGGCTCTCGATCCTGGTTCGGGAGGGTGAAGTCTGGCGCCTTGGCTCCAACATCTACGGACATTCCGATCTCCTTTCCGGGCACGCCCGGACGACGACAACGGCGGTGAAGTGGGCATTGTAGCGGTTTCCATCGCTTGACCGCACGACGGTCTACGGTCTACGGTCTACGGGCTTCGATGGACGCACGGGTCACGACAGCCTCGACGTCTGCGGCGCCCGACGTGGCGTGGTACCGCACGGTCACGCGCGAGCAGTGGCGCGTGCTGCTGGCCGCCAAGTTCGGCTGGATGCTCGACGCCATGGATTTCATGCTCTACACCATGGCGGTCGGCGAGCTCCGCACGTACTTCGGCTTCGGCGACGACATGGCCGGTTTTCTCGGAACGGCGACGCTCGTGATGTCGGGCGTCGGCGGCGCGATTTTCGGTTACGTGGCCGATCGATTCGGCCGCACGCGGGCGCTGATGGGGACGATCCTGATCTTCTCCTTCGCCTCGCTCGGCGCCGCGACATCGCAGACGGTCCTGCAGCTGCTCTTCTGGCGCTCCGTGCTCGGTATCGGCATGGGCGGCGAGTGGGCGTCGGGCGCCGTGCTCGTGAGCGAGACGTGGCCGGCCGCGCTCCGGAACAAGGCGATCAGCATCATGCAGTCGGGGTGGGCCCTCGGGTACATGATGGCCTCGATATCCGCTGCCGTGATCCTCGGGGCGCCGTCGCTTGGCGCCGACGCGTGGCGGTGGCTCTTCGTGCTGGGCGTCGTCCCCGCGTTCTTCACCCTGTGGATCCGCCGCTACGTCCGCGAGCCCGAGAGCTGGTCCCGCAGGCGGCAGACGTTGGGTGGGGCGGCGAGTCCGTTCGCCATCTTCGGGCCGGCCTTGATCCGGCGGACGCTGCTCATCATCGCGCTCGGCTCGGCAGTGCAGTTCGCCAACTGGGGGCTCTTCTTCTGGCTGCCGCAGTTTCTGTCTCGCCCCGTGGCGCAAGGCGGGGCGGGCATGGGCATCGTCGGATCGCTTCCCTGGATCATTCCGGTGCAGTTGGGCGCGTATGCGGGCTACCTCACGTTCGGCTTCATCGCCGATCGCATCGGGCGGCGGCAGGCGTTCGTGCTGTACATGATCGCGGCTGCCCTGCTCGTGCCGGTGTACGGACAGATGGCGCGCAGTCCGGTCGTCCTGCTGCTGCTCGGCCCGCTGCTCGGCTACTTCGGGTACGGCTACTTCAGCATGTTCGGCGGCTTCGTCGCCGAGCTGTATCCCGCCGCGGTACGCGCCACGGGCCAGGGCACGAGCTACAACATCGGCCGGATGGCGGGCGCCGTGGCGCCCTTTACCATCGGCGTGATTGCGACACAGCCGGGCATCGGCATCGGCCTCGCACTGAGCGTGACGTCAGCCTTCTTCCTGCTGGCTGCGGCGCTCGTCTTCACGCTTCCCGACCGGAGCGGTCAACCCCTCGACGAGA
>DASTDQ010000776.1:0-3464 GCA_035710305.1 Vicinamibacterales bacterium
ACCTCGTCGTACTGGAACGTGATGGTGCCCGTCATGGAGACCCGGCGGTTCAAGGCACCTTCCGCCGTGAGCTCTGTGATCAAATCGTCGGCGATGCCGTGAGTGATCTGATAGGGCTCCGCGCCATGTGTGTACAGCCCGATGATGGTCCCGATGATCGACCCGATGGCCTGCCCTCCGAGGGCGGATGCCGCATCGGCGATGACGACCGTCCGTCCGGCGCGCGCGGCCTCGAGTGCGGCCGAGACGCCCGCGATACCGGCTCCGAGAACGCAGATGTCCGCCGCGATCGTCGAGGGCGTGGATTGAGAGGCACGGCGCACGATGCGCGTGGTCGGGGCGGGCATTCCCTATGAGTGGGATGAGAATACACCGGGGATATACTTACGCGTTCGTGACGATGCGCTTGCCTCGCTGACGGAGCGGAGCGGCGAAGGCCCTGGCGGGAGAACGACGATGAACAACTGGCTGCGCGGTTCGATTGTGTCGGGGGCGCTGGGTGTGACACTGGTGCTCGCCGTGGATATTCCACGCGCGCAGCAGGCCGCTCCGCCGGCGTCAAACGCGTCGACGTGTCAGCCGCCAGCGGCGGCCGGTGGCGCGCGCGGCGCCCGTGCAGGCGGACGGGCCCAGGGCGCGCGAGGCGCGCAGGCGCCCGCGGGTGGCGCCGGTCAGGCCGGTCCCGCTGGAGCGGCCCGCCGCGGTGGCGGCGGAGGGAACCCGCCGCCGATCGCATGGGCTGCGCCGCCGTTGCCCGACGGCCCGATCATGGTCGAGTCGGCCGTCGTCGCGCACCGCAATCTGCGGCTGGTCGTGACCAAGGGGTTGTCGCATCCGTGGGGCATGGCCTTTCTGCCCGACGGCAACATCCTGATCACCGAACGCCCGGGTTGTCTGCGGATCGTGCGCAACGGCGTGCTCGATCCAAAGCACGTTGCCGGCCTTCCGCCGATCTCGGCACAAGGGCTGGCAGGGCTGCTGGACATTGCGCTGCACCCGCAGTTCGCGCAGAACAAGTTCGTCTATCTCACGTACCACAAACCCAACCCGGCGTTCACTGCCGGGGCACCCGCTCAGGGCTCAGTGCCGGCACAGCCCGGTCCGCCGCAGCGTCTCGCGACGCTTGCGCGAGGGGTATGGGACGGCAACGCGCTGACCAACGTGCGTGAGCTCTTCTCCAGCGACGTCACGACGGAGGCCTCGCGCATCGTCTTCGGCCGCGACGGCATGATCTACATGAGCCTGGGGCGATCGCAGGAGGGGGCGAATGCGCCGTCGCAGGATCCAAGTAACTACGGAGGCAAGCTGCTTCGTCTTCGCGACGACGGCACCGTGCCGCCGGACAACCCGTTTGTCGGACGCCCAGGCTACAAGCCTGAAATTTTCACGATGGGGCACCGCAACCAGCTCGGGTTGGCGGTGAACCCGGAAACCGGCGAGATCTGGGCGAGCGAGCAGGGCCCGAACGGCGGCGACGAGATCAACGTGATCCAGGCCGGCAGGAACTACGGCTGGCCCGTCGTCAGTTATGGGCGCAGTTATCCCGGCCCCCGCGTGTCGGAACGGCCGTGGCAGGAAGGGATGGAGCAGCCCGTCGTGGTGTGGGTGCCATCGATCGCACTTTCGGGGATGACCTTCTACACGGGCGATCGTTTCCCCGGATGGAAGCGCAATGTCTTTGTCGGCGGACTGCGCCAGGGCGAGAGTCCGAGAACAGGGCAGATCAATCGCATCGAGTTCAACGAGAAGTGGGAGGAGGTTCGCCGGGAGCCAATGCTGCGCGAGCTTGGTCAGCGGATCCGCGACGTCCGCCAGGGGCCTGACGGCTACCTGTACGTGTTGACGGAAGAAAACGACGCGGCGCTCATCAGGATCGAGCCGGCGGGGTGATGCAATGAAGCTGGCCGATCGAATGACCCGCATCGGGATCGAGTCTGCCTTCGAGGTATTGCAGCGCGCACGCGCGCTCGAAGCCAAAGGGAAGAACGTCATCCACCTCGAGATCGGACAGCCCGATTTCCCGACGCCCGCGCACATCAAGGCCGCCGCGAAGAAGGCCCTGGACGAAGGGTGGACCGGCTACGGACCGACGCCAGGGTTCCCTGACTTTCGCGAGGCGATTGCCGACTACATCTCGACCTCGCGCGGCATCCCCGTGACCGGGCAGAACGTCGTCGTCGTCCCGGGCGGGAAGCCCATCATGTTCTTCGCGATGCTGGCCGTCGTGGAGCCGGGCGACGAGGTGATTTATCCGAACCCCGGCTTCCCGATCTACGAATCGGTGATCAATTTTCTCGGGGCGACGCCGGTGCCGATTCCGCTCGTCGAGAGCCGCGGCTTCTCCTTCGATCTGTCTGCGCTCGAATCGAAGCTGTCGAGCCGGACGAAGATGGTGATCCTGAACTCGCCGGCGAATCCGACGGGTGGCGTGATCCCGAAGGCCGACCTCGCCCGCATCGCGGCTCTTCTTCGCGAGCGCGACGTGCTCGTCCTGAGCGACGAGATCTACTCCCGCATCTACTACGAGGAGGCGCCCTCTTCGATCACGCAGTTCGAGGGCATGCTGGACAAGACCATCATTCTCGACGGCTTCTCCAAGACGTATTCGATGACCGGCTGGCGCCTGGGCTACGGCGTCATGCCGCTCTGGCTCGTTGACGCGGTGGACAAGCTGATGAACAACTCGAACTCCTGCACCGCCAGCTTCACGCAGCGGGCGGGGCTCGCTGCGCTGCAGGGTCCGCAGGACGACGTGGACACGATGGTGGCCGAATTCCGCCGGCGCCGCGACGCGATCGTGAAAGGCCTGAACGGGATCCCCGGATTCCGCTGCCCCGTTCCCGCCGGAGCGTTCTACGTCTTCCCGAACATCGAAGGGACCGGCGTCGCAAGCCGTGGGCTCGCCGACATGCTCCTCAACGACGCGGGAGTCGCCTGTCTCAGCGGGACGGCCTTCGGCAGCTACGGCGACGGGTACCTGCGATTCAGCTACGCGAACTCGCTGGAGAACATCCAGGAGGCGCTCGCGCGAATCAGACAGTTGTCGGAACGGTGGGAGACCGCCGGCGTGCGATCCTGATCCGTGTGGGTGCCCATGTCATGCACACCCACTCATCTTCCGTCGCACGATGCTCCACTGTCCTCGACGAATATGCCGTCAGAATCGCCTGTTCCTCCGTCGTCAACAACCCGCTGATCACGAGGCGGCCGCCGTTCGATGAGAGCCGTAGAAGCCGGGGCGCGGCGATTTCGAGCAGCGCACCGGTCAGGTTCGCCACGACGACGTCAGCCGGGGGTAGATCCACCGAGCGCAAGTCGCCGTTCAGTAACGTGACCCTGGCTCGCGGGTTCAGCGCCACGTTTTCGCGCGCCGCTGCGATGGCGTCCTGGTCGTCGTCGATCCCGATCGCCTGACCTGCGCCCAACAGGCTCGCAGCGATAGCCAGGACACCCGACCCGGTGCC
>DASTDQ010000777.1:0-4146 GCA_035710305.1 Vicinamibacterales bacterium
GTGCTCTCCTTGTCGAGGCGCCCGTAGGTGACGGTCGTCCCCTTGAAGAACAGGGCGGGCTTGTCGGCGTTGTCGCGCGCGAGCTCTTCCAGATAGTCGAGGAGAGTGCGCTCGGGATACGGAGCCAGCGACTGCGGGACGCCGGCGTCGTAGTGGGCCAGCCAGGGTTTCACGGGTAGCATTCTAGCGAGGCTCCGGCTCGCTAGATGGCGGTATTTCTTGCCCGCGCGCCGGGGGCGCGGCTCGAGGATGGGCATGCATTCGCTGCCGGGACGTAGCCGCCGGCGGGCCACCGCGACAATTCGGCATTCAGCCGCCTCGCACGCGCGTAACGCTGTGGCGGTGAGTGCGAGGCCCGCGGCCCATGTCGAGAGTCCACAGATGCATCCGTGAAGCGGAGTCCGTCGCAGTCGTGTCGTGCTAGCATCCGCGCTATCAGTGGGTTGCAGCTCGAGGCGTTGGCGTGCGGAAATGAATGAGCCGCCCGCCAATCGGTCCAATCAATACCGGTTCGGCTGCATGCGCTGGCAAGGGACGGATCGTTGATTAGCGAGGCGACCTATGACCCTTGTAACAAGACGCCTTCCCTATCTCGTCGCCGTAGCGTTGTCGGTCCTCGTCGTGGAATCTGCCGCTGCTCAGCGTTCTGTTCCGGGAGTGTCCGTCGGTTGTCAGGATATTGAAGTCGTTTCGGACGAGTTGACGCGTTCCGAAGCCGAGAAGTACTGCCGGTATGCAGCCGGCGAGCGAAAGAAGGTCGAGCGTTTTTGGGGCGCCACGTGGCAGGAACCAATCCGGATTCACGTCAGCAGTTCTTTCACGATTGCCCGGTCATTGGTCACCAATGGTGGCAAGCCTGGCAATACAGAGATGCCGCTCGCCAGAGTACGAGACGGGAGAGGTGCCTTGTTGCACGAGATCACCCACAGTTACGCTCCGAACGCGAACCGTTTTCTTCAGGAGGGTCTGGCCGTTTACCTTCAGGACAAGATCGGTGGGAATCCTGCGTTTCCAAACTTCGGGCGACAGCTGCACGTGTTGGCCGGCAGCGCGCTGTCGTCGGTGCGCTCGCTGGAGACCCTGAATAGCGTGAGGTTTCCACAACCACTGAGCACGGTCATCGATGAGCGTACTGGATATCTCCTGGCGGGATCATTTGTGCAATTTCTAGTTGAGAAGCATGGCCTATCGCAGTTCCGGACACTGTACGAAAGCGGAGACTACGGGAACACGTATCAGAAATCGCTGCAAGTGCTCGAGAAAGAGTGGCGTTCGAATATTGAGCGGCGCTAGCGTGTGGCATGCCCGCTAGCAACGCGACGCCATGTCACGTGCGTGGCCAGACGTACGACCTGCGGCGTGACAGCGCGAAGGAACCGTCGGCGCCGGGAGGAGAGTGGCGCGCGGCTCATTCCCGCACGTGAGGCCACCCTATGCCCTCGCTGCACGTTCTGCCTCTCCCAGCATGCGAACGCTGAGGGCTGGTCTCTCGTACTTCGCTCTCGTTTTCGGTGCTGGCTTCGTTCTTGGCGCCGTGCGAGTGCCGTTCTTGGTGCCCCGCCTTGGCATGCGTACTGCCGAGCTTCTCGAAGCACCAGTCATGCTCGCTGTCATCTTCTTCGCTGCTCGCTTTGTCGTGCGGCGCTTTGCCCTACCGGCGCGCACCTCGCCGCGCTTGCTCGTCGGTGCCACCGCGCTGGCACTTCTACTCGTCGCGGAGGTCGCGCTTGTCGTTGTGGTCCAGCGCCAAGCGCTTGGCGCTTACATTGCCAGTCGGGACCCTGTCTCTGGTAGTGTGTACTTGGCTTTGCTCGCGCTGTTCGCTGCAATGCCGCTGCTTCTTCGGGGCCGCGCCAATGAGTAGGCGTCCATGCCAAAGGTGGCCTCACCCTTCATGACGCAGCTGTCCGGGTAGAAACTCGACCCAGCGAGCATGACCGTAGACGTCACTACCGAGGTGCTCATCAACCGGACGCGCCGGGACGTCGCGGAGTATGCCGCCAATCCGGATAACGTCCCACATTGGTACGTGAACATCACGTCAGTCGAATGGTTGACGCCGCGGCCCGTTCAGCGCGGCTCGCAAGTGGCTTTCGTCGCGCATTTCTTGGGTCGACGGATGGCGTACACGTACGAGGTGGTCGAATTCGTGCCGCTCGAGCGGTTCGTCATGCGGACGGCGGAAGGTCCATTCACGATGGAGACCACGTACACGTGGGAGACCTCACCTGACGGCCTGACGCAGATGCGACTTCGGAACCGGGGCCTGCCCACAGGGTTTTCGCAGTGGCTGGCACCCTTTATCGCGATGGCGATGCGACGTGCGAATCGAAAGGACTTGGCGCTGCTGAAGCGTCGACTGGAATCAACTGCCTGACACCGGGATGGCGGCCACGGGCATCACTATGCCGTGGTGATCGATCTCACCTGGATGATCTTGGTCTTCCCGTCCAGCGTGCCCTCGACTCTCACCTTCTGCCCCGCGAACCTGTCCGGCGTCTTCTGGTCGCTGAGGCCGTAGACGTCCTTGCCGTCGTAGAGGACGTACTTCGCGTCGTGCGCGCTGACGCACGCCCGCGTGCAGTCGGCGTCGGTCGGGCCCATCCGCATCTGCGCATGGCCGCCCTTCGCGCACATGTTGTCGGTGATGACCCCGGTGAAGACCTGCGTGTCCTGCCTCGCCGAGAGCGCGGCGACGACCAACAGGCTCAGGCTCAGCCCGAACATGAACACGAACCGCGAACGGAGCAGCGAGAAGTGTGAACGACGGCTCCTCATTCTCACCTCAGTGAATCGACTCTAATGCCCCGGCGTCATGATGTGCGCGGTCGTCGTCCCCGCATTCATGATCCAGGCGCCGCCAGCCTTCCCGTTGTCGGGCAGTCCGGTTGACTGCGTCGTCGCACCCGGCACCGCGATTGTCGTGTGCAGGCGGGCCGTCGCCTGATCCTTGCCGTCGAGCGAGTAAAAGACCGACCCGTACTCGGGCTTCACCCGCGTGCCGTTCGCCTCGGCGGCGTCAAACGCGGCCTGTCTCTTCGCCCGGTCCTGCTCGACCTCGATCCGCCGGTTCTGAGCCACGCGCTCCAGGTTGCCGACGCTGGTGCACTGGACCGCGAACGGCTGTTCGCCGGGTTCACCGGAACGGTCGTAGCAGACCAGACGGTTCGTGCCCGGTTTCAGCGTGTCGTAGGTGAAGTCGGGCTTCCACTTGATGACGGCAGCCCCTTCGCGCATCTGGCGCGGCGCGGCCGCCAGGGCGCGCTCGATGGTTTCCGCCGCCGTCTGCGCCATTGCGCTGGAGGAAACAGCCAGCGCGCCAAGAACGAGAAGAGCCATGCGAGTCATATTGGTGACCTCCGGTGAGTGTCGGCGACAGGACGGAGTATACCCCTGGTCCTTGGACCTTCGTTCTTGGTCCTCGGGTCCGTCCTGTGGTCCCAGGTCCTTGGTCCGTTTGAAGGAGGACGGGGGACTAGTGGTATGTCTTTCGTAAATAACTACCGGCCGCTCCGTTGTCGCGGCCGGATCTTCGTCATCGGAGGCCGGTTGTGACTGGTACTCCTTCAGTGGATACGGTCCACTAGACGGGCATGACGGTGACGGTGAACCCGTCCTGGTTCGGCGCGGCGTACTGGCGATGCCGGCGCATGCTCGAGTACGGGATCGTCACGAGCACGTCGTACTCGTTCTCCGGCTGGGGATGGATCTGCAGCGTGAATTCCCCGGCCGTCGTCGAGAGCGTGCGGGCGGCGTCGGTGCTCGCGAAGCCGATCACGTAGACCTCGCCGCTCGCCAGCTTATGCGTCTCGTAGCTGCGATAGCGACGCACCGCGAACAGCGGCGCGTTCGGGAGGCCCGGAGAGTAGGTGAACCCGTAGACGCCGGGAGGCAGCGCATTGACGCCGGTCCCTTCCTCGGCCGTGTTCACGAGCCTCACCTGATGGGCCAGGCGCAGGGACTCCTGATCGGCGGTCGACTGCAGCTCGGAATAGACGACGCGGGACATGGGGAACGATTATACCGTTCACCCCGCGCTCAGGGCTTTTCTGCCATCTGCTCGGCAACGACCGCAGTATGCACGGCGGCGCCCTGCAGCATCGGGACGGCGATGGCCGTGATCGCGCGATGCCAGTCGGCTTCGAG
>DASTDQ010000778.1:0-2618 GCA_035710305.1 Vicinamibacterales bacterium
GCGTCGATCGCCTCAGCGTACCCCGCGTCGGCATGCCTCGCGACGCCCAGGCCCGGATCGCAGGTCAACACGCGCTCCAGCCGATCGTCCGCCTCTTCCGTGCCGTCGGCCACGACCACCATGCCGGCGTGCAGCGAGTAGCCGATGCCGACTCCTCCGCCGTGATGCACCGACACCCACGTGGCGCCGGCCGACGCGTTGACGAGCGCGTTCAGGATCGGCCAATCCGCGATCGCATCGCTTCCATCGAGCATCCCTTCGGTCTCGCGGTTCGGTGAGGCGACCGATCCTGTGTCCAGATGGTCGCGGCCGATGACGATCGGCGCGCTCACGCGCCCCGACCGCACCAGCTCGTTCAACCTCAGTCCGAAGCGCGCCCTGTCGCCGTAGCCGAGCCAGCAGATCCGCGCCGGCAATCCCTGGAACGCGACGCGCTCCTGCGCCATGCGGATCCATCGACACAGTGCGGGATTATCCGCAAACATCTCGAGCGCGGCCTCGTCCGTCGCGCGAATGTCGTCGGGATCGCCTGACAGCGCCACCCACCGGAACGGCCCCTGACCCTGGCAGAACAACGGCCGCACATATTCCGGCACGAAGCCCGGAATGTCAAACGCATTTCTCACGCCGGCGGAAAGCGCCTGCGCGCGTATGTTGTTGCCGTAGTCGAACGCCACCGCGCCGCGCGCCTTGAGCGCGAGCATCGCCTCGACATGCCGGCCCATCGACGACGTCGCGCGCGCGACATACTCGTCGGGATCGCGATCGCGCAGCCGGCGCGCATCAGCAAGCGTCATGCCGTGGGGCACATAGCCGTTGAGCGCATCGTGCGCCGACGTTTGATCGGTCAGCACGTCCGGCGTCACGCCTCGGCCAACGAGCTCCGGCAGGACGTCGGCCGCGTTGGCCTCTACGCCGATCGATCGCGCGCGCCCGTCGCGACGCCAGGACTCGACGCGCTCGAGCGCCTCGTCCAGATCCGAGGTGGCTTCGTCGAGATACCGCGTCGCCAGCCGCCGCTCGATTCGCTCCGGGTCGATTTCGACGATCAGCGCGGCGCCGCCGTTCATCGTGGCGGCCAGCGGCTGGGCGCCGCCCATGCCGCCGAGCCCGGCCGACACCACGACCCGGCCGCTGAGGCTCCCGCCGAAATGCCGGCGCGCCGCGGCGGCAAAGGTCTCGTAGGTTCCCTGCAGAATCCCCTGTGTTCCTATGTAGATCCAGCTGCCGGCCGTCATCTGGCCGTACATCGTCAGCCCGCGATGCTCGAGGTCGCGAAACGTCTCCCACGTCGCCCAGGCGGGTACGAGGAGGGCGTTGGCGATGAGCACGCGAGGCGCGGCGGCATGCGTGCGGAACACCGCAACGGGCTTCCCCGACTGGACGATCAGCGTCTCGTCATCGTCGAGGTGACGAAGCTCCGACACGATCGCATCGAAGGCATCCCAGCTGCGCGCCGCTTTGCCGGAGCCGCCGTAGACGACGAGATCCTCGGGCCGCTCCGCCACGTCCGGATCGAGGTTGTTCATCAGCATGCGAAGCGCGGCTTCCTGCGGCCATCCTTTGCAGGAGATCGCCGAGCCGCGAGGAGCTCGTATCGTCCGCGTGCCGATCGTCATGTTGGAGAGGGCGCAGCGTTACAGCCTGCTGCGGAGATCAGAAGGTAAGAATCGCGCGTGCGCTTGTCAATCGATTTGAGAAAATTTTTTTCAGTTGACTTTCATCGCGCAAGCGCGATCGATCTCGCCGGTATCGATCAGGCGCGCAATTGCGACGATGTCATGCGAGGGTGGACGATCGGCGTCGAGCGTCGGCACGCAGGCGCGCACGAGTCGATGCACGCGCGCGAGCGGCGCCGACGTCGTGAGGCCCTCCAGCAGATCGATCGCCTGGCACGCGCACAGCAGTTCGATCGCCACGACGTCGCGCGCGAGCGCGACGGCACGCGACGCCTTGAGCGCCGCGCCCATGCTCATGCTCACGTGATCTTCCTTGTTGCCCGAGGTCGGGATCGTGTCCACGCTTGCCGGATGAGCCAGCGTCTTCAGTTCGGAGGTCAGCGCCGCCGCGGTGACCTGAGCCATCATGAGGCCCGACTGCAGACCTCCGTGCCGCGTCAGGAACGCAGGCAGCCCGCTGCTCGCGGGATTCACGAGGCGATCGGATCTTCGCTCGCTGATCGTCGCCAGCTGCGCGAGCCCGATCGCGAGCGTGTCGGCGGCGAGCGCGACGGGAGCGCCGTGGAAGTTGCCGCCCGAGATCATCTCCCTCGTGTCCACGAACACCATCGGGTTGTCGGTCGCGGCGTTGGCCTCCGCGTGAAACGCGCGGAGCGCGAATTGCGCGGCTTCCCGGGCCGCGCCGTGCACCTGGGGCGTGCACCGCATCGAGTAGGCGTCCTGGACGCGGCCGCAGTTGGCGTGGGACGCGTTGATCGGGCTCCCCTCGAGCAATTTCCTCAGGTTTTCGGCTGAAACCGCCTGGCCGGCGACGCCGCGCGCGGCGTGGATTCTCGCGTCGAACGGGCGGGTCGAGCCCTGCAGCCCGTCGATGCTCATGGCCGCGGTGATGTCGGCAGCCTTGACGAGCTGGATCGTGCCCGACAGCGCCAGCCCCAG
>DASTDQ010000779.1:0-2177 GCA_035710305.1 Vicinamibacterales bacterium
GGCGGAAGTTATTCTCCTAAACTATTTATTTACACTTAAAGCAAGTAATTGACAGTGGCTCATGGTCTGGCTATTATAGTGAGCAATCGTTTACTCACATGCCGAGACATCGATTCACCGACACGCGCGACCGCATCGAAAAGGCCGCCATCCGTTTGTTCGTCCGCAAGGGCGTGGCTGAAACCACGGTCCGCGATATCGCCCGTGCCGTGGGCGTCTCGGAAGGCGCTCTCTACCGGCACTTCACCAGCAAAGAGGAGCTCGTCTGGCAGGCCTTCGAGCGGCACTACGTCGAGTTCGCCGGCCGGCTCGAGGCGCTCGCCGCCAGCGAGCCGACCACGCGGGGCAAGGTGGGCGCGATGATTCACGGCTTCTGTCGCGCGCACGACGAGAACCAGGAGCTGTTCCGGTTTCTGCTGTTCGTGCAGCACGGCCAGCTCGGGAAGCTCGAGCCCGACACGCCGACGCCGGTGCGCGCCGTGCGCGCCGTGATGAGCCGCGCGATCGCGTCTGGCGACATCCCGGCTCAGTCCCCCGACCTGGCCACGGCGGTCCTCTTTGGCGTCGTGCTGGAGCCGGTGCAGTTTGCGGCCTACGGGCAGCTGCCATCGCAGATGAGCTCGATGTGCGACCGGTTGACGGCCGCGGCATGGGCCGCGGTCACCACTGTCTGACAGGAGAAACCCATGACGTCGCGTCTCGTGCAGCTTCTGACGGCCCGCCGGTTCGCGCCGCTCTTCATCACGCAGTTCCTGGGGGCGTTCAACGACAACCTCCTCAAGAGCGCGCTCGGCATCGCGGTGACCTACCGGATCGCCGGGCAAACCGGCATGGATGCCGCCACGCTCGTCATGATCGCGGGAGGGCTGTTCATCGCGCCGTTCTTTCTCTTCTCGGGTGCGTCGGGCACGCTCGCGGACCGCACCGACAAGGCCGCCATCGCCAGGTGGGTGAAGGTTGCCGAGATCGCCATCATGCTGCTCGGGGCGCTGGGG
This sequence comes from Vicinamibacterales bacterium, assembly GCA_035710305.1. Lineage (GTDB taxonomy): Bacteria > Acidobacteriota > Vicinamibacteria > Vicinamibacterales > UBA2999 > Gp6-AA40. Next base: position 996 of record DASTDQ010000779.1, read on the forward strand.
CTTGCCCGGCAGAGCGTCCCGCTGCTGCTCGCGTCGCTGTTCTGTCTGGGCACGCACTCCACGGTGTTCGGTCCGATCAAATACGCGCTGCTTCCCCAGCACCTGCGCGACGACGAGCTGGTTGCGGGCAACGCGCTGATCGAGGCGGGAACGTTCCTCGCCATCCTGTTCGGCACGATCCTGGGGGGCAGCCTCGTCCTCGTGGACAACGGCGCGTTGATCGTGGGCGCGTGCGGCCTCGTCTCCGCCGCGGGCGGATGGCTCGCCTCGCGCCAGATCCCGCCCGCGCCGCCCGAGCCCGGGCCCGCGACACCTCGCCCGCACATCTGGCGCGACTCGGTCGCCGTCGTGCGGCACGTCACGGGCCGTTCCGAGCTGCTCCTTCCGATCCTCGCCGTCTCCTGGTTCTGGCTGTTCGGCGCCACGGTCGTCTCGGGGCTGCCGGTCCTCGCGAAGGACGTGCTCTTCGCCAACGAGCGCGTCGTGACACTGATGCTGGCGTTGTTCGCCGTCGGCATCGGCATCGGCTCGATGCTGGCCGAGCGTCTGCTGCACGGCGAGGTCAGCGCCCGGTACGTCCCGCTTGCGGCGCTCGCGATGGGGCTGTTCGCGATCGACCTGCACCTGGCGAGCGCCAGGCTCGTGCCGGCGTCCGAGCTCGCGTCGGTCACCGCCTTCGTGAGCGCGCCGGGCAACTGGCGGATTCTGGCCGACCTGGTCGGAATCGCCGTCGCCGGCGGCCTCTTCTGCGTCCCGCTCTACGCGCTGCTGCAGCACGAGAGCGAGCCGCAGCATCGTGCCCGCGTCATCGCGGCGAACAACATCATCAACGCGCTGGCGATGACGCTCGCGGCCGTCGCGGCTGCCGTGCTGCTGGCCCGCGGGCTGACGATGGGCGAGCTGTTCGCGGTGGGCGGCCTGGCGACGATTCCCGTGGCCGCCGTCGCCGCCTGGGTGGTCCGGCGCGGCCTCGCCAAGCTCGTGATGCGCACGGTGCTGCGGCTGCTGTATCGGGTCCGCGTGGACGGGCTGGAGCACGCGCGCGCCGCCATGCCGCATGCCGTCATCGCCGCCAACCACGCCTCGTTTCTCGACGGCCTGCTGCTCGGCGCCTTCCTGCCCGGCGATCCGATCTTCGCGGTGGATACCTTCATCGCGCGCAAGTGGTGGGCCCGGCCGTTC
>DASTDQ010000780.1:0-3626 GCA_035710305.1 Vicinamibacterales bacterium
GGGCCGCCCGCTTCATCCCGATCGCACCGTGACGCTCGTCATCAGCCGCGAGTGGCGGGACGAGCACGGAGTGCCGCTCAAGGAGGACTTCCGCCGCACCTTGCGCGTGGGCCCGCCCGACGAGCGGCCGCTGGACCCGGCGTCGTGGCGGATTCAGGCGCCGCCGGCCGGCAGCCGCGACGCCTTCGTCGTCACGTTTCCCGAGGCGCTCGATCACGGCCTGCTGATGCGGGCGCTCGCGGTCAGGCGGAACGGCGAGGCGATCCCGGGCGACATCGCCGTGCCGGCGGGCGAGAAACAGTGGACGTTCGTGCCGAACGCTCCGTGGCGTACGGGCGATCACGAACTGCTCGCGCTCGACATCCTCGAAGACCTGGCCGGCAACCAGATCGGCCGCGCATTCGAAGTCGACAACTTTGATACGGTAGACAAGAGCCCAAATCCGCAGACGATTACGATCCCGTTCCGCGTCCGCGCGTCGGAGTAGTACGTAGTGTCCTGCTTCAGCCGGACCGAGAGCGCAGTCGTACGTAGTGTCCGGCTTCAGCCGGACCAGAACGATGACAGGAAACCGATGAGACCTCTGTTCCACGGGTTGCTCATCTGCCTCGCCGTTTCTTGCGGCCTCTTGGCGCAGGGTCCCGCCGCTGAGCGCTCTGAATCGATCCGGGGCCAGGTCGTCAATACGGCGGACGGAGTCCCGCTGCGGCGCGCACGCGTCGAGGTGACGGGGGGGCGCCGAGTGGACCCGGTCTTCACCGACGACGAGGGACGGTTCCGCGTCGAGGGTGCGCCCGCGACATCCCTGACCGTCAAGGTCACGAAGGCGGGATACGCCCCCGGGCTCGTGACCGTGCCCGCCGGGGGCGGCAGCACTGAGCTTTCCTTCGCGTTGACAAAGAGTGCGGCCGTGATGGGGCGCGTGCTCAATCGGTATGGCGGCCCGATTCGATTCGTGACCGTTGCCGGACGGATGATTCTGCCGGCTGCGGACAAGACGCAGGCTGCAGTGCGCCAGTTCTCCGTGCAGACGGACGAGCTGGGCGAGTACCGCCTTGGCGGCCTGCCGCCCGGCCGCTACGAAATCATGGCGGGGCGTCGTTTACCGCCGGGTGTGGCGCCGAGTACGCCAGTCACGGACCTGCCCCGGCCGGTCGAAGACCTGCTCTTCGGATCGCGGGAATCGCTCGAGATCGCAAAAGGTGCGTTGACGATTGCGCTGACAGCGGGCGAGGAGGTACAGGACGTCGATTTCACAATTGCGGGCGCGTCTGCGACCTGTCCGGCCGCGTCAGGTCGCATGCCTCCCGTAGGCACGGCCTCGATCGCGGGGCGTGTCACCGGCGCATCCGGCGAACCGCTGGCGTGCGCCATCGTGTGGCCGGTGGGCCCGGACGCGCCCGATTCGAGCGTGTCCACCGATGCGCAGGGCCGCTACGTGATTGAAGGTCTTCACGCTGGGTCTTTCGTCCTCCAAGCCCGAAAGGACTATCGCCTTACGCTCCAGTACGGTCAGCGGCATCCCTCGGACGCGGCAACGCCGATCGTCCTTCGCGACAAAGAACAGCGGACACGCGTCGACTTCGTCCTTCCGCACGGCAGCATCGTCAGCGGAACCGTCGTGGACGAGCACGGTGAGCCTGTCGAACGGACGATGGTGACGGCGCACAGGCTTCTCCGGTCCGAAGGGCGGACAGCGGCGTTTACCCACGCGCCGCCATCGTCGACGGACGACCGCGGACAGTATCGGCTGATCGGATTGGATCCCGGGACCTACATCGTCGCTGCGACGGGACGGGGTGCGTTGTCGGGAACCAGCCCTGAGCGGGCGCAGGGGTACGTGTCCCATTACTACCCGGGCTCGCCCGATCCGCTGTACGCGCAGCGCGTCGTGCTCGATGCCGGCCGCAACGCGGACGGCATCGACATCGCATTCACCCCCACACGCACGTTCACGGTGTCTGGTTCGGTGTCCGGCCCGGTATTCGAGGCGATTGGCAGACCGTTCGACGGCAACGTCACGTTGTCCGTCAGCGGCAGATCCGGCGCCGTGTCCGTGGACAGCCGGGGTGGACAGGTCGACGCCGACGGCGGCTTCGTCGTGCGCAACGTGCTGCCAGGCGATTACGTCGTCAAGGCGGTCGCCTCGCCCCGCGGCGCGCGACTGTTCGGCATGCAGTACGTGACAGTGACCGACGCTGACCCGCCGCCCGCGGCGGTCACTGTTGTCGAGGGCGCGACCGTTGAAGGCAGCTGGATCATCGAGGGGGTGCAAGACCAGGACACCAGGAGAATCGAGATATCCGCGTATACTGCCGATCCCGATTTCTGGCCAGGCCTGCCAGGCCGGCCGGAAGCCCAAAATCCTGTTCAAAACGATCGATCTTCCACGATCCCGGCCGGCATGTTCCGCATCGATGGCGTAAGCGGACCGAGCCGATTCCAGGTCAGGACGCCGTGGTGCGAGGCCTGTTACGTGAAGTCGATGTATGTGAACGGGGCCGACGTCACCAATACGCCGTTCGACTTCGGCGTCAGGGGCGGTGTCTATCGCGACGTCGAAGTCATCCTGTCCGACGCTAGCGCCACGATCGAGGGGCGTGCGACCGACGAGCGCGAAGCGCCAGTGGCCACGTCCTATGTTGTCGTCTTCTCGACCGACCGTGGCCTGTGGTACCCGGCGTCTCCTCATGTGAGGTACGAACGTACCACCACCGGGGGCGCGTTTCGGGTGACCGGGCTGGCTCCTGGCGAGTATTTCGTGGCCGCCGTCAATCGCCTTGACGACGCGTTTCCGCTCGGACTCGAGACGGCCGATCCCGAGGGGCTCGCCGAGCAACTCGCGCAGCGAGCTGAGCGAGTCACGTTGTCCGAGCGCGACCGGCGGACGATGACTCTGCGATTGATCCGCCGGTAGCGCTCACGACACCACGGGTCCGGCTAAAGCCGGACACTACGTACGACTGCGCTCGCGGTCCGGCTAAAGCCGGACACTACGTACGACTGCGCTCGCGGTCCGGCTGAAGCCGGACACTACGTACGAGTCGCGCGCGATCAGAAGATGAATTTCACGCTGAAATACCCCTGCAGGCCGGGGTTGAACAGATCGTCCATCCCGTACCGCGGATCGTACGCCGACGCGCCGCTCGGCGACGCCAGGAGCAGCGCGTTGTAGTCGTAGCCCGCCGCCAGGTTCACGTCCGTGAAGTCGATCGCATCCGATGCCCTGGTCTGGCTGCCCGCCGGCCCTCCCTTGTTCAGGAAGTTGTAGCGGTGCGTCGCCGTCTTCTGGTTGAACAGGTTCTGGATGTTCAGCTCGAGCCGGAGCCGCTTCCGGTCCGCCATCGGCAGCTCGTGCGAGATCAGGAGGTCCGTCCGCGTCAGCACAGGCGTGCGACCCATGTCGCCGCGCCCGTTGACGAGCGGCGCGTACAAGTCCAGCCCGACGACCTGCGTGCTGAGTGGCGTGCCGCTGCCGCCGTACCAGAAGGCGCCCAGCTGCGTGCCGAAGTTGAACTGGTACGCGCCGTACAGCTTCACCACGTGGGGGCGGTCCGTCGCGAGTCGTCCGAGCAGGTTCAGGTTGCCCCGCGAGTCCCAGAGCACCTGATCGATGTCCCATCCGG
>DASTDQ010000781.1:0-10600 GCA_035710305.1 Vicinamibacterales bacterium
GTGAGGGCCCGCACGGGGTTCTGTGCGAGTGGTAGATAGAGCTGCCGCACCTGCGGGGAAGACGGATCGAAGGGCCGCACGTCGTCGACCACGCCAATCACCGTGAGCCACGGCCCGGTCGCATCGGCGCCGCCGAGCCTCAACCGGCGGCCCACCGCGGCCTGGTCCGGCCAGTACGCTTGCTGCACCGATCGGCTGACGAGAGCAACGGGTGCGGACGAGGCAGCATCACCATCGTCGAAGGACCGCCCCTGCAGTACGGGAATGCCCAGTGCCTCGAAGTACCCGGGCGTCACGACGGCGGTGACGGCCCACGGGCTCTGCTCCTGGGGCCTGTCCTGCCGTCCGTCGATCGTCACGGCCTCGGTGGGAAGGCCGGGCCCGAAGTTCAGCGGCAGCCGGACCGCCGCGCCCACTGCGCCGATGGACGGCAGTTCTCGAAGGCGCGCGTGAATCTCCGTCATCGCGCGCGCGGCCGCCTCCTGCAGAGGATATTTGTAGTCCGGCGGTTCGATTCGAAAGGTCAGCACGCCTTTGGTGTCGAACCCAAGCGGAATCGCCAGCACGTTGCTGGACGCCCGCACGAAGAGGACACTGACGATCACGGTGAGCGTTGCGACGGCGGTTTCGAGCCCAATCATCAGGCTGGCCAGCGGCCGCCGTCGCCGGCCGGTGATCGGCCCGCCGGGCGGCTGCTTCATCGCGTCGCCGGCGGTGACGGTCGAGAGTCGAAGGGCGGGTGCGAGGCCGAACAGCACGCTGGCGACGACGATCAATCCGGCGGTGATGCCCAGCGCCATGCCGTCCAGTGAAAGGTTCTCGAGAAGGGGCGTTCGCGATCCGAGAACGGCGCGAATCTGCCTGAGGATCGGAAAGGTGACCAGCAGGCTGCACACACCGCCGACGACCGCCAGCGCCACGCTCTCGGCGAACAACTGACGGAGGATGCGGCCGCGGCCGGCGCCGAGCGCCGCCCGTATTGCGATCTCGCCTCGGCGTTCCATGCCGCGAGCGAGCAGCAGATTGGCCACGTGTGCGCACGCGGCAGCGAGCAGCAACCCCAGGAGCGTCGTGACTAGGGCAAAGAAGGTCTCCTCACCGGGGCCTAGCCGGAGAAGGCCGGTGACGAGAATGTTCCATCCACTGTTGGTACCCGGGTGGTCCTGCGCCAGCCTCTCTCCGAGCGCCTGCATATCCGCCTGGGCCGCCTGCGGGCTGATGTGCGGATCGAGCCGTGCGACGGTCGTGAGCGTGCGGGCGTCGCGGGCGCCGTCGGCGCGCAGTCTCGGGTGCGGGAGCCACGCCTCGATGTGGCGCGATTCGAACCAGAAACCGTCGGGCATGACGCCGATAACCGTATGAGGCCGTCCGTCGAGGTGAATGTCGCGTCCCACGACCATTCGATCGCCGGCAAAGCGGTTCTCCCACGCCCGATGGCTCAGGATCGCGACCGGACTTCCGTCCCCTGCAGCCTCGTCAGAACGGAAGTCACGGCCCAACGCAGGCTGGACCTGCAGCAGGGAGAAGAGATTCGTCGTCGCCCGCATGACGGCGATCCGCTCGACCTGCGTGCCCCCGGTGAGCGTCGCTGGTCGAATGACGAAGGCCGCCACGTCCAGAAACGATCGATTCCCGGCAGTGACGTCGGCAGACTCTCCTTCCGACAGCGGGGCGGCGAAGGCGCCGCGAGCCATGTTTTGTGCCGAGATCCTGACGAGGTGCGGCGCGTCACCGAGCGGGAGGGAAGGGAAGAACAGGGCCTTGTTGAAGCTGTAGATGGTAGTGTTGAAGCCGATGCCCACGGCGAGGATGAGCGCCGCTCCAACCGTGAAGCCCGGATTCCTCGTCAACCCGCGGCAGGCGTCGAGGACGTCTTGCCACAGCGCGTCAGCCGCGTCCCTTCGCCTCGCCGCGCGCACCGATCCCTCGTCAATCGTCACGCATTCCGCCCGGACGCGCGCGATGCTTCCGAAACGCCGGGAGGCCTCGCTCCGTGCCCGATCGGCGGTCATGCCGCGCGCGACGTAGTGCTTGACGAGCTCCTCGAAGTGAAACGAAATCTCGGTGTCGACGTCGGCCGGCGGATCGGCCCCCCAGAACCGCAGATACTTCCGCCACATCGGCGTCTTGCGCATGCGTTCTGCTTCCGCTACGTCGTCTGGAGGACCTTGAAAACCGCCGTGGCGAACTCGGTCCACCCGGATGTCTCACGCTGCAGATACTCCCGGCCGCGACGCGTCAGGCGGTAGTACTTGACCTGACGGTTGTTGTCGGAGACGCCCCATTCCGATTCCAGCCAGCCCCGCCGCTCCATTCGATGCAGCGCGGGATAGAGCGAACCCTCTTCCAGCCGAAGCACGTCGCCCGTGACGTCCTCGAGCCACCGTGCGATCCCGAAGCCGTGCTGACGGCCGTGCGTCAGCGCCTTGAGGATGAGCAGATCGACCGTGCCCCGGAGCATGTCCGGGTTGCGGGAAAGCGGCGCGTCTCCCATAGACAACTTATGTGAAAGGGGAGTCTATCAGCCTTTCACATAGACTGTCAATGGGAGTGGGACGGTCAGCAGCGGGCGGCGATTCTCCGGACGAACTCCGCGATCAGCGTCGAAGTCGTGGCGCCACCGGCCTCGGCGGCGGCCCGAGCCTTGACCTCGCCCGAGATCTCCACCTTCGTGCCGACGAACGGGGAGAAGATGCTGTCGAGCCCCTCGAGCCGATACGTCCCCCCGCCGGCCTTCTTCGCGAGATCGGATTGGCCGGTCCCGGCCGGCACCTTCTCGACGCGCGCCGCGCCCGACAGCACGAAGCGCGAGTCGCTGGGCGTGTTGGCGTCGGCCTCCGTGGCGTTGGCGCCTTTCGGCGCGCGCTGCAGGCAGCCAGACAGCGTGATGCGGTCGCTCAGGTTCGGAGGATCGGGCTGCGTGGTCCCCGGAGTGGGGTTGCCGCCGATCACCGGCTTTCCGCCGACTTGTGCCGAAACCGCGATGGCCGACGCGACGGCGAGCGCGATCAGGACGCCCGCCCGCACGACACGGTGGCTCATGCACCGTCTCCCTGGACGGCAAAGCGGCCGAGCCTGAGCACGTCGTTCGGATTCACGTTCGAGTCGACGAGGATGCCGAAGAAGGGCGCCATCATCTCTTCCCACGTCATCCTGCCCAGGTGCACCGTGCGATTTGGATTCGGGTTGAACCGGTTCGCCCGCGAATTGTCGTAGTGCGCGTCCACGTACATCCTGGTGCCCTTGGGAACGCGAATCGGCTTTGCGGGCTGATACAGGAGCTGCCAGTTGAAGTCGTACTTCGGAACGCTCAGCACGATCTGATCGCGGCCGTCCGGATACACCAGGTGATACGTCATGTCCTTGCCGCGCACGTGCATGTGCGGCATGAACTCGACCAGCTCGACGTCCGCGGCGAAGGTGAGATCGAACGGCGGGCTCTTGTAGTTCGGCTCGTTCGGCGGAATCGCGAAGTCGGGGCCGCCGCCGACGATGCCGAACGACACCCAGCGCTTGGCCGGCGCCTTGTCGGCGACCGTGAAGCCGATGAGCGGACGGTCCACGATCTCTTTGCCGTACGGCGTGTAATGCACCTGAATAGAGATGTCGACTCCCGCGGGGACCAGTTTGCCCGCGCCGAACGCGCGATAGTCGTCGGCCGCTCGTCCCGGCACCCAGCAGTTGAAGCCGCCGCCAACAGCCGTCCCTGGCTGGCCGGTCTGCGCGGACACCCCGCCCACCGCCTGCCGCGGCGGGTTGCTGCCGTTGATTGCGGCGCCCTCGTCATCCCGCGGCGACTCCGACCAGACGGGCACGTAGTACTTCGCGTTCGGACGATGCTGCTGGAAGGTAAAGCAGATGTGATGGGTGACCTCGGGCGCGCTCGGCTTGATCTCGAGCGACGTGATCCAGGTGTCCTCGGTGAAGCCGCTCGGGATCAGGTAGGTAATCCACTCGACGACGTCATTCGGGGTGCGCGCCGGCACACGGAACTCCGGTCCCCTGACGACGATGTCCGGCGTGATCTGCCAGCCGTCTCCAGGCCAGTTGACCGCGGGCGGAGCATCGTTCGGGTTGCCCTCCGGCGCGCCGGCGTCGGCCCACTTCGCGATCGTCTCGATGTCCGCGCTCGAGAGCGATCGGTCGTTGGCGTACGGCCCGTACGCGGAATCGGCGAACCACGGCGGCATCTGCCGGCTTTCCACCTTGGTCTTCATCGCGCGCGCCCACGGCCGCGCGTCGCGGTAGGTCACGAGCGACATCGGCGCCATCTGGCCGGGCCGGTGGCACGACTGGCAGTTTTTCTGCAGGACCGGGAGGACGTCCTTGTTGAAGGTGACGGGGGCCTGGGCGGCGGTCGTCCCGGTGTCACCGGCCGCGACGGCCAGGACTCCGATGAGACAGGCGGCAAGACCGTATCGCACCATGGTGTTTTCCCTATCGAGTGCACGGTACCTTACCACGGCCTCAACAGTCGATCTACGAATCGACTCTCTTCTTCCCCCTCGACCGCGACGCGGTGATCCAAGCCCTGTACGTGGGCCCGGTCGCGGTGCGGGTCCGTAGGTCGCTCCGCAAAACCGACGTGATCCAGGCATTTCAGCTTCGCCGCCGACCAACGAGGTATGCCAATACACTCCCTACGGTTTTGCTTCGGACCTACGCACCCGCACCGCGGCACATGGCGTCGGGCAAGACAGAGCAGTCACGCAGTCGGCCGGATGGAGCTTGGCCAGTTTTAGGCTCCAACAGCATCGCCGTCGTAAGATCGCTCAAAGAGAGCGTCACATGCCGAGAAGCCTGGCCGTGATTCACAGCGACCCGGAAATCCTGGGTGGAACGCCCGTTTTCGTTGGGACGCGCGTACCCTTCAGGAACCTGATCGACTACCTCGAACGCAATCACAGCCTCGACGAATTCCTGGACGCGTTTCCAACGGTGTCGAGGGAGCAGGCCGTCGCTGCCCTGGAAGCAGCCCACGAAGCGGTAACGGCGCGTGCGCGTTCTGCTTGATGAGCAACTCCCTCGGCAGCTTGCGCCACTGCTGGTTGGGCACGAGGTCCGAACCGTCCAACAGCAATCATGGGCCGGGCTGAAGAATGGACAGCTCCTGGAAGCAGCTGAAGCCGCCGGTTTCACTGTCCTCGTGACCGGGGATCGAAATCTTCAGTTCCAGCAGAATCTTTCCAATCGGAAGCTTGGAGTCGTGGTCCTCTGCAGCGCGAGCAACGCCATCGAGGATCTCACGCCGCTCGTCCAGGCCGCGGTGAGTGCAATCGAGGTCGTTCAAGCCGGGGAGGTACTCCGAGTTGAGACCTAAGATTAACGTGCTCAATAGCCGCGCGCGACTGAGAGGTCAACCCGCGTCGGCTTCCTGCCGATTGCTCGACGTGGATGGGGAACCATCTCGAGAAGAGTCTGCGCGGCTTCACATCGGAAGCCTATGCTGAGTTTTGCCGTCGTGCCTGCGAACGGCAACCTCACCAGCGCCGGCATCCTGTTACTCGGCGGTACTCACTCACTTGAGCGTGTGCCCCAGCCGGGTCCGTGGTGTTTGGTTAGAGCAATCGTCCCGCCACAGTAGCGCGGCCCTGCGTGCCATTACGCGGTCTGTGTCGGGGGCCGCCAGGTGAACAGACTCTCGGTAACCGCGCGAGACGCCGGCCCACCGACGCGTTGCAGGCTCGCACCGACCAGCGTCGAGCTCACCCGCCGCACGGATGAATCGCCATCCAGGCCTTGAGGTAATCCGGTCCCACGATCTTGAACAGCGGACTCGCCCGAAACAGATCACACTGCAGAAACTCCACGAGCTCGGGTTCCCGTTTCATGACGACGTACATCGCATCGGGAGTGAGCGGCACGGCTGGGTCGACGTGCAACACCCGCAGCACCGCGGGTTCGGTGTCCACGCGATCGACCAGGACGACGTTCCCGTCCTCGAGGGGCACCCGGTGTCCGAGCACCGTGGCGACCCGAGTTGCATCATCGATCTCGACGTCGAGCGTCACCCCGCCGATCGCGTCCTGCAGCCACGTCCGCCCGCTCGCGCCGCCTCCGCGGCTCGAATCTCCACCGCCGCGCTCGAGCCATGCCGGACTTCCGCGCCACAACACGAGCAGGACCAGTCGCCCCTCTCGAGCCACGTAGCTCGCGGCGACGGTGGACGAAACCCTGTTGGACGACATCCGGGTGGCACCCGGCCGCGCAATGGACGGCGGGCCCTGGAACGCATGGAATCCCTGAGTACTGACGGCAAGCGCTGCCGCACCGACGAGGATCACGCTCGCACAGGCTCGCACGCATACAGTCATGGAATCCAGAAATGATAGACACATTCCACCCGTTCGACCGAGTAACCGCACTTTTCGTACAGATAGCACGCGGCGACGTTTTGCCCCTGCGTGACGACCTGTCCGTACTCGTATCCGTGCGTCGCGAACCATCTCTGCGCGGCACGGACAAGCGCCTCACCATACTTTCTGCCCCGGTAACGACTGTCGACGGCAATGAGGCCGATGGCGCCTCGCGCGTTCTTTTCGCCAAGCGTCACCATACCCGCAATCGTGTCGCGATCTCGAATGACCAGGACCTCGGAGGCGAGGTCCTTCCGAATGGACCGATCTATCCACACTTTGTACAGGGCGACGAACTTGTCTTTTGGCAGGTTGGGGTCAACGGCGAACCGCGAGAATTCGCCGCTTTGAACGGCCAGGCTCTCGAGATCCGCTACAGGCATCGGATCCCCAAATGGCTCGACACGATCGGCAAGAGGAATCCTGTCGAAATGCAAGGTGCGGAGATCCACGACAAACGTCGTCTTTCTGTCCACAAAGACGCCGCCGAGCGAGGTAATCACGTCATGGTCGAATTCCTGATCGGCGAACCAATAGGCCAGTGTCACGCGCTGCTGCTGTAACTGCGTGAGCGTCTCCGTCAACTCCTCCCTGCTCAACCGAGCCGGGATGATTCGAGCCACCCCGATTCCGAAGAAGTCCGAGTCCCACTCAAGCAGCTGATATCGCATGCGAACCGGCTCCGGTTCGCACCGTCACCGTAACATCCTGAAAAACGCCCTGATGTCCTCGACGAGAAGCTCGGGCTCCTCGAGCGCGGCGAAATGCCCGCCGCGCGGCATCTCCGTCCAGCGCGTCACGTTGTACTGCGCCTCGACCCAGCGCCGGGGCGGGATGCTGATCTCCTTGGGAAACACGGCGCACGCCGTCGGCACCTGCACCCGCCCCTGCGCCGGCTTGGCGCGCTGGTTCTCATAGTAGATCCGCGCTGACGAGGTGGCCGTCTGCGTGACCCAGTAGATCGTGATGTTGGTCAGCAGGTCGTCCTTCGTGAAGGACTTCTCCACGTTCCCGTCCGAGTCGCTCCACGACCGGAACTTCTCGACGATCCACGCAGCCAGCCCCGCGGGCGAGTCGTCCAGCGCGGAGCCGATGGTCTGCGGCTTGGTGCTCTGCTCCAGGAAGTAGCCGCGCTCGGTCTCGAAGAACGCCTGCCGCGCGCGCGAGCGCTCGAGCTCAACGGGCGTCACGCCCTCGTTGGGATCCTTGACGCCGGGCGGCGGCCCCGCCAGGCAGAAGTTGACGTGCAGTCCCGCCACGTGGCTCGCGTCGTTCAGCGCGGCGAACCGGCTGATCGCGCTGCCCCAGTCGCCGCCCTGCAACCCGTACCGCGTGTACCCAAGCCGCGCCATCAGCTTCGCGATGATGCCGGCGATGCGCTCGGGGCCGTAACCCCGTTCGGCCGGCTTGCCCGAGAAGCCGAAGCCAGGAAGCGAGATCGCGACGACGTGAAACGCATCGGCCGCGCTGCCGCCGTGCGCGGCCGGGTTCGTCAGCGGACCGATGATCTTCGTGAACTCGGCGACCGAGCCGGGCCACCCGTGGGTCACCGCAAGCGGCAGCGCCTTCGGATCCTTCGAGCGCTGGTGGATGAAGTGAATGTCGAGCCCGTCGATCTTCGTCGTGAACTGGTCGAACTGATTGAGGCGGCGCTCGGCCGCCCGCCAGTCGAACTTCTCGCGCCAGTAGGCGACGAGCTCCTTCAGGTATCCCAGGTTGGTGCCGTAGTCCCACTCGGACCCGGCAATCTCGCCGGGGAAGCGCGTGCGCGCCAGCCGCTGCCTGAGATCGGACAGCACGGCATCGGGCACCTGGATCCTGAACGGGACGATCGCCTCCTGCCCGGCCGGCGCGGGAGCCGGCCCCCGCTGGGCGGCGACCGTCCAGCCGCTCACTACGCTCACGAACCCTATCAGCGCCAGCTCTCTGATTCGCATGTTTCACCAATCACCGATCTCCACGAACCACGGAGACGCGGAGACACGGAGTTTCGGACTTCTGTCTCCGTGCCTCCGTGGCGACGTCACGGGTGCAAACGGTTGAAAGGCGACAATAATCGTCAGTCCGAAATGGAAACGAAGGCATTATAGGCGGGTGACGGACTTCATCCGCGTTCGGTGTACCACGTTCGCACCCGCAAGCTTCGACTCACGGGATTGCTGTCGTCAAAGCTCAACCCGAGCGGCACCAAGGACTACTTCCTCGCGGATGGAAGACCTTGATTTGTCGCTCAACCGGGAGAGCGGCGCCTCGATGACGCGGCCGTCACGGTACGTCAGTCGGACGACAGCGCGCTGGACGACGTCGTACAGGATCGCGCGCCCGTCGGGGCTGAACTGCACTCGCCGCGCTTCGTTGTAGCCGTCGAACACGAGCGCCACGGGCGCCAGCCACCGATCGTGCGTGACATCGAAGATATCGAGCCGCGCGTCATTGATAACGAAGCCCACTTTCGTGCTGTCGGGCGACCATACGATCACGCGACACCATTCCCCGTCCGGCGGGAGATCCTTGATCACACGTACGGGGTGGCCCTGGCGCCGGATATAGATGTGGTCGTCTGGAGGATCGATGTTGAAGTCCTGTCGCACCCACGCGGTGATCGTGCCGTCGGGCGACATTGCGACCGTGTGAGTGCGCGGGCGAAAATGATCCCACTGACGACAGCTCGTGACCACGAGTGCCGTCCCGGCGATGGCGCACGTCCCAATCGAAAGCCGCAGGAGACACCGAACTGACGAACGAAGGTGAACACGAACCGAGAAGCGAGAACTGAGAAGCGTGAACACACGATCTCCTGCTCGATTCGAGTGCCTCGACGTCTATTGCCCGGCTTCCTTGTCGCGCACGCGCCCGAAGCTGAGGGCGTTGGCCATGGCGTAGTTCCCCTCGTGGCAGGAGTACTCGAACATCTCGTAGCTGTCGTCCCGATTGAGCGGGAGCGAGACGGTCCACGGCCTGGTGTAGACCTTGGGGTCGTCGATGGTCACCGAGTAGTTGATCGTGTTTGCGTCGATTCGCGTGAAGCGCTCGACGACGCGCATCGCCTCGGTCTGCGGGATGCCGCGCATGCGGCCGGTGGCCGCGCTCGTGGCAATGGAGCCTTTGTTGTTGTAGTTGGTCGTCTCGACGACGAGCGTGTTGCCTTCCCAGCGTCCGCGCGGCTCGCCGTTCCACTGCCGGATCTTCTCGCCGAGGCGCGGCCGGCCGTCGATCGGGATGATGCGCGTCTCGTGGATCATCTCGAACACCATGACGACGTAGCCGGGGATCTGAATGATCTGATAGGCGTTGTTGTACCCCGCGGGAAACATTCCGGCCGGGTACCCGCGCGTGATGCAGCGCACCCACGGCGTCTCGTGCTCGGGCGCGTCGGGAATGTGCGCCAGATCGTAGTCGCGCCTGTCCTCCGCCCACTTCATCACCGGCACGCGGCCATCCGGCGGATCGATGACCATCGACGCTCGTCGCGCGCTGATCTTGTGGTTGTGATCGGCGAACTCCGAGGCGGGGCCCACGCGCGCGGCAGCCGCGGCGCCGCCGGCGGCCGGCGCGGGCTGGGCCGCGGGCTGGACCGCGGGCGTCTCGAACGGCGTGCTGTCGAAGTTGATCCAGATCCCCTGCAGGTCGGGCTGGCCGTCCGGCGTCCGGCCGTGGCTCCAGGCGGGCGCGGCGCTGGCGGCGCGGGGCGAGAGGGCGGGCGCTTGCGCGACGGCGTTCGCGGACCAGACCCACACGATGGCGACGGCGATGGCAAGCGACACGGAAGCACAGCGTCGATGCGTCATATCCGAACCTCGCTGGCCGCCATCTTACTGCTTTCCGCGAGCAGGTAGTACACTTCCTCTTCTGTGGCCGAGCCCCGGGGAGCGCAGAGAAAATTCGACCGGTCCATCGTCGAAGGTCCAATCGGACCGGCGGTCTGGAAGCTGGCCTGGCCGACGATGCTGCAGAATGTCATCGCCGGGCTGCAGGGCATCATCGATCACGCGATGGTCGGCCACTTCGTCGGCTACACCGGCAACGCGGCAATCGGCGTCAGCTGGCAGATCATCATTGTCGTCATCGTGTTCGCCGTGTCCGTGTTCACGGGCATGGGCGTCCTCGTCTCGAGGTTTGCCGGCGCGAACGAGCCGGACAAGGTCAACAAGGTCGTGTACCAGGCGTTTCTCACGGCTGCCGGCCTCGCGGTGCTGATGGGCGCAGTCGGCTGGGTCGCCGCGCCCGTGCTGCTCGATCTCGTG
>DASTDQ010000782.1:0-2803 GCA_035710305.1 Vicinamibacterales bacterium
GCGACAAGTGGCCGCCCGCCGACTCGCCCGTCACCACGATGCGAGACACGTCGATGCCGTAGGTCTTGGCCTGCGCAGCCAGATACCGGAGCGCGCATAGGCAATCCTCGACGGCCGCCGGGGCGGGCGCCACGCGCGCGAGCCGATACTCCACGTTCACGACGTTCCACCCCAGTTCAATCCAGGGCAGGATCGTCATCACCGCGCCTTCCTTCGTGCCCGCTGCCCAGAACCCTCCGTGAAAGTAGACGACGGTTGGCTGCGGGGTCGTCGCGCCCCGGCGGTAGTAGATGTCCAGCTTCGATTCGTAATTGCTCTCGGTCAGGTAGGTCAGGTTCGGCGCAATCTGGTAGTTGTTCGCGGCGTGCGTGGCCCAGGTCGCCGACGGCGAGAGCTGCGCATACCCGGGCGTCGGCACGACGACGGTCGGCACAGCGACTGCGATCAGGGCCATGAATCCGGTGAGGGCTGTCGTTCGCATGCTCGCGAGAATACACTCTTCCTGGCCCTGGGCTCTCGCCTTTCGCACATGAAAACCGCTCGTCAGGCCTGTCTCGCCGTCATCGTCTGGGCGCTCGCCTCGCCCGTTGCGGCCCAGCGCTACGCCGCCGTACGGGATGGCGAGATCGTAAGACTGAGCGACCGCGCGACGGACACGGTTGTGTCCATCGTGCCGTCGGTCGGAAACATGGCCGTCGAGATGCGGGTCAAGGGGCACCAGATCCTTCGATTCCCATATGCGACCATCACCGACTTCAAGGCACGGCCGTCGATGATTGGTATTCCGTTCATGGGACCCTGGGCCAATCGCCTCGACGAGCAGGCCTTTTACGCCAACGGCAAGCGCTACGCCTTCGACATGAGTCTGGGCAACGTCCGCGGCGACATACCGATTCACGGTTTCCTCACCACCACAGACCAGTGGCAGGTCGTCTCCCTCCGATCGTCGGACAACGAGGCAACCGTCACGAGCCGGCTCGAGTTCTTCCGTCAGCCACTATGGATGAAGCAATGGCCGTTCGCCCACACGATCGAGATGACGTACCGGCTGGCTCGAGGCGAACTCGAGGTGGCCACCACGATCACCAACCTCAGCGCGGAGGCGATGCCGGTCGCAATCGGTTTTCATCCGTATCTCCAGTTAACCGACTCGCCCCGCGACGAGTGGACGATCGCCATCGGCGCGCGCACCCGGTGGAAGCTCGACGCGAACAAGGTGCCAACCGGCGAGACAGAACCTATCGGCGTGCTGTTCCCGGACGCGACGGCGGCTGCGTTGCGCGGCTACAGCCTCGACGACGTGTTCGGCGATCTGGCCCGGGACGCGGATGGACGCGCCTCGATGTCGGTGCGGGGCAAGGGGCAGCGGCTCGATGTGCTCGTCGGACCCCGCTACCGATCGGTGGTCGTCTGGGCGCCGAGCCCCTCGGGCACCGGGAGAGGCGGGCAAGGCCCCTCGCCGCCCGGAGAGCGCAACTTCATCTGCTTCGAGCCGATGGCTGGGATCACCAACGCCGTCAACCTGGCGCACAAGAAGAAATACGGCGAGCTTCAGACCATCCCGCCCGGAGCTGCGTGGAGTGAAAGCTTCTGGATCCGGCCGAGCGGATTCTGAGGTGTCACGAACGTGCGGATGGCGTTCGCGAATCTGCTATGGTTAGCGGCGGTCTACCCGGACACAACCTCGAGGAGTTCCAGTGAAGACAAACCTGTCTCTGCGCGCGGCGTGGTGCGTTCTCCCCGCCATTCTTTTCGTCGCTCTGCTTCATCCACACGCGCAAGGACAGGCGCCGGCGGCGCCGCCCGCAGCCGCCACACCGCCACCGCAGGGGCCGCCCGGCGCAGGACGTGGTCTCCCGGGAACCGAGAACGGCTTCGGCAGCTTTCAGACGCGCTGCTCGGCCTGTCACGGCAATCCGCCGATCGAGCGCGCGCCCTCGCCCGCGGCCATCCGCGAGATGACGCCCGAGCGCATCTACGAGTCGCTGACGACGGGATCGATGCAGGCACAGAGCGCGGGACTGACCGACGTGCAGAAGAAGGGGCTCGCCGAGTTCATGGCAGGGCGGCCCCTCGGCAGCGCGAAGGTGGGCGACGGCAAGAGCATGCCCAACCAGTGCAAGGTGAATCCGCCCATGTCCGATCCGGCGCGCGGCGGATGGAACGGGTGGGGCAACGGCCTGGCCAACACGCGATCACAGTCGGCGACCGCCGCAGGCCTGATCGCCTCTCAGGTGCCTCGCCTGAAGTTGAAGTGGGCGTTCGGGTATCCCGCGGGCGTCTCGGCCAACGCGCAGCCGACCGTCGTCGCCGGCCGCGTGTTCGTCGGCAGCGACAACGGATTCTTCTATTCTCTCGACGCGAAAACCGGATGCGTCTACTGGTCCTTCGAGCAGGGATCGATCGTGCGGAACGCGCCCACGGTCGGCGCCGTCACCGGGCAGGGATCCGCGCGCTTCGCCGTGTTCTTCGGTGACGGCCACGCCAACGTGTACGCCCTCGACGCACAGAACGGGCGGCTGCTCTGGAAGACGAAAGTGGATTCCCACTTCGTGGCGCGCATTACGGCGGGCTCGACGTACTACGACGGCAAGCTCTTCGTGCCCGTCTCCTCGTCCGAGGAGTGGACCAGCGGGCATCCGGACTACTCGTGCTGCACCTCGCGCGGCAGCGTCGTCGCGCTCGACGCGAATACAGGGAAGCAGATCTGGAAGTCGTGGGTCGTCCCCGAGGAGCCGAAGCCCTATCGCACGATGGCCAACGGCGTGACGCTGTACAGGCCGGCCGGAGGCGCCGTCTGGAA
>DASTDQ010000783.1:0-8409 GCA_035710305.1 Vicinamibacterales bacterium
GGCGGACACGAGCGGCGTGCTCGTCGGAAGCATCGAGCCCGGAAGTGCGGCGTCGCGTGCCGGACTCCAGCGGCGCGACGTCATCACGACGCTCAACGGTGAAAAGCTCGCCGACAGCAACGCCCTGCGCAATCGCATCGCGGCGGCCAAGCCCGGATCGACTGTGACGCTCGGCATCATCCGTGACGGGCGCAACCAGACGCTCAGCGCCACGCTCAGCGAGCGCGAGGCGGCGCAGAACCGTGCATCGGCCGCCGAGGAGCGCAGCTCCGGCAATCGGGAGTACGGCGCCTTCGGCATGACGGTCGAACCGCTGACGCCGGACCTCGCGCGCGAGCTCGGCTTGCCGAGCCGCAAGGAAGGCGTCGTCGTGCGATCGGTGAACCCCGATGGCGCCGCCGCGGACGCGGGTCTCCAGCCGGGCGACGTCGTTACGGAAGTCAACGGCCAGGCGGTCACGACGCCCAGTGAGTTGAAGTCCGCGTTGAGCGCGTCGGGCGATAGACCGGCGCTCCTGCTCATCACGCGGGACAACGCTGAGTTCTACAGGCCTCTCCGGCGCCCCCGATCTTAGACATCCGGTCTCCAGTCTTCGGTCTCCCGTCCTGAGCAGGACCGGAGACCGTAGACTGAAACCGTGCTGATCAAGGTCACGATCTGGGCCGCGCTCCTCGCTTACACGGCGGGCGAATGGGGCCGGGTCCGGACGCCTCGTGCCTCCTGGGCCCGTGTCGTCTGGACCGTGGGAGCGCTGCTTTACGCCGCCCACGTCGCAGCCGCCTTCACGTTCGCGTACCGGTGGAGTCACGCTGCGGCGTACGCACACACGGCCAGGCAGACCGCGGATCTCGCCGGACTCGACTGGGGCGGAGGCATCTGGGTCAACTACGCCTTCACGGTCGTGTGGCTGGCGGAAGCAATCTGGTGGTGGGCAGCACCGTCTCGATACCTGAGCCGCCCGCGTCCACTGGACCTCATCGTGCGAGCGGTATTCCTGTTCATGATCGTCAACGGCGCCGTCGTCTTCGTGGCGGGTCCCGCGAAGTGGATGGGCGTGGCGATCGTGGTTGCCCTGTGCGCAATCTGGCGGACCCCCGTTCGGCGAGTCTAAAGACTCGCCGCTACTGCAGGACTCCGGTAGAGGCGGGTCTTTAGACCCGCCTGAGGCGCAGCACGAAGAGGTCGGAGCTGAAGGTGATTCTCATCGCTTGCAGCGACTTCACACGCTCGGCTGCGCTGGCGCGCGCGCCGCGATAGGTGATTCGCAGCAGGTTGAGCAGCGAGCGTCGATCGACCTCCAGCGTCTCGCGAATCGACGCGCGTTCGGCCGGGGCGAAGAACGGGTCGTGCTCGGCGAGCATCCGCTCGGTCCGCTCACGAATCGAGCCTTCCCCCTGGACGATCGCTCGCAACTCGATGAGGTCGTCCGGCGCCGGAAGCACGACGATCAGGCAGCCGCCGGTGCCGAGCACGCGGGCGGCTTCGCGTGGATTCCGCCGGCCGTGGATCGAGATCGCCACGTCAACCGAGCGATCCAGTAGAGGCAGCCTGCGGTCCGCATTTGCCGCGACCCACGTGAGGGTGGGAAAGCAGCGCGCCGCGTGCTCGACAGCGGCGGCCGACACGTCGATGCCGACGCCCGTGACCTCGAGCCGGCTCCCGATGGCGGCGAGTGCGTCGCCGGAGCCTGAGCCGAGGTCGACCGCGACTGCGCCGCGGGCGAGGCCGAGGGAGGCGACCCTCCGGGCGACCTCGTCGATCAGGGTCTTACCTACGCCGGCGGCCAGGAGCTCGACGCGAGCCTCGACGACGGCCTTCGAATCGCCTGCCGAGGGCGATCGCCGGTCCTGAGGCTGAAGCAGGTTGACGTATCCGCTGCGCGCGATGTCGAAGGAGTGACCGGCCTGGCAGATGAACGCGCGATCGCGGCGGGCGAGCGGACGCCCGCAGCGCCGTACGCTGCACGCAAGCGGGGCCTCTCCATGAGATCTGTCGTTCACACTTCTCTCTTCTCGGGTTCTCGGTTCGTGTTCAATTGCGAGGTTCGTGTTCGAGGTTCAGGGTTGACTGTTCCCCGCGCGATACTCGAACCCGGAACAGCGCACCTGAACGCGAACGTGAAACTGAACACGAACGGAGAAGTGAGAACCGAGAAGAGTGAACACGACGATCAGGCCAGGTCCTCGGACAGGCCCATCTCCTCCGCGGCGCTTCGGGTGCGCACGGCTCGCGCGAGCTTGCGTCCGAGCACCCGCCATGCCAGGACGAGCGACGTGACGCAGAGCGCCGTGCCGCCCAGCATCAGCGTGATGACGACGATGTCCCACAGCGGGCGGTAGTTGTACAGCCACGGAAAGTTCAGCGAGTGGAGGCCGTTGTACAGCCATCGGCCGACCCAGTTGCTCGAGTCATACGTACGAACGACCCGGGCCGTGTTGGGATCGATGTAGTAGCGCGTCTCGTCGTCGGTCGTCGCCTGCGCCAGGACCACGGGGAGCGGCAGCAACCGTTCGCGGTCCAGGTAGTACCTGTCGTACTGCTCGAGAACGCGGGTCGTCACGCGGCCCTTGCCGGCCGCCGTCACCACGTCGATGATGCGCGTGGTCTCGAAGGCGCGGGCCGGATCGCCGGTGAGGGGCACGATCCGCGTTGACTGGTCATCCAACCTGGCCAGGTAGAACGGCTCGCCGGCAAACGAGATCAACTCGATCTCCTTGACCTTCAGCTCGCCAAGCTGCTCGAGCACCTGACGCGGATGCTTCGCGTCGTACGCCCCCGGGTCTACCCGGCCGCGCAAGACCCGGGCGATGTTCAGCTCCTCGCCGTCCCGCCCCCGCGCCCTCGGCCGTTCCGTCAACGAGGGGAACGGATCCATCGACAGCATCCCGCTGAACGCGTAGGTTGCCGTCGCGACGCCGAACACGAGGCCGAGCACCATGTGCCAGCGCTTCTGCCCTCGATAGGGCACGCTCGTCGGAGCACCGTCGTACCGGTATCGCCTCGAGGGCGAATACATCCAGACGCCGATCACCAGGCCAAGGATCGCCGAGACAGTGCCCACGGCCGACGACCAGATGACCACCCGGCTCCACTCCGGCCCGTGCTTGCGCAGCGGCGTGAAATAGAACCAGTGAGGAATCGGTCCAAGGTACGCACCGATGCGGGAGGCGGTGGTCGTGTACTGCACCACCTCGCCCAGGCTCTGAGACACGTACACGTGCTCGCCGCCCGGCCACACGAACTTCCACACGGGAGCGATCGCTCCGAGCCGGGATTGAAGCGTCCACTGATCGACCTCGGTGACCTCGTGCACGGCCGCGTCGTTTGCCGGCTTGCCCGTCCACGCCGAGGCAAGCCGCCTGACCATGTCCATCGACACGTCGCCTTGCTCCTCGCCGGTGTCCGCGTAGAGGACGGCACCGCCGTCGCGGCCGCCGGTTCGATACGCGGGGCGTCCGTCGAAGGACGAGAGGCGCAAGGCGCCAGGGCCGACGCCGAGCTTGCTGGCCGCCTCCGCGGGCGACAGGACGACTTTCGAGGCGTCGAGCGACGGAGCCCGCTCGAGGCGATCCGCCGGACTGACGCTGGGCATCGGGAAGTACATCATCCCGATGCCCGACGGGAACCACAGGAGGAACAGGAGGCACAGCGCCACGCCGAGCCAGCGGTGGATCACGACGATCGATCGCTTGAGCATTTCTCTGCTGCGGATGCTACCCCGCGCAAGGGCCCGGGTGCTCTGAAAAGATCCTGAATTCTTCGTCAGGAAACGCGCAGCGCCGCGCGGCGCGCTCAGCGTGCGCGCGTCGCTTCGGGGCGTTCGGGTCGATCCGGCCGATCGGGGGGACGAGGCCGCTCGGGCCGCGCGGCCGGCTCCGGCCGAGCGGCCGGATCCCGTCGCGGCGTTGCGGGACGGTCCGCGTTCCTTGCGCGCCTCTCGCGGAGCAACTGCTCGGGACGGCTTCCGCGCGCGATCGCTTCGCGCAACGCCCGGAGTGTGGCGCGTCCCTCACGGAAGTCGCGCTCGCGGCGCTTGATCTCGCGCCCAAGGTCCACCATGTCGAGCGATCGGAAACCGCCTCTGGCCGCTTCGCTCATCACCGCCGCGCCTTCGGCCGCGGAGAGCCTGGCCTCCTTGATGAACGACAGCCCCTTGGCCGCGCCGGCAAGGCCATCCGGCGACATCGGCGCGCCGCCGGGCGCCTGGGACAGACGCCGGATCTCGTTCACCTCGTCGCTCGTCACGCCGCTGAAGAACGCGTCGGCGAGCAGCGTCACCGACGCCTCGCGGCCCGCCGCGCCCGGCGGCTGCGGAAGATCACGGATCAGGCGATCGGCCGATTCGAGATGGCCGGTCAGCTGTCGAATCAGCCCCTCGATGCGCGCCGGCTCATGCCCCTTGGCGATCCCCTCTCGAATCTTGTTGGTGAGCGGCGTGACGGGCAGTCCTTTCGCTCCGGCCGCGTTGGCCTGATCGACGAGCGCGTCCGCATCTTCCGCCCTGCCGCCTCGATCCACGATGAGGCGCACCAACGCCTCGCGCTCGGATGCCGGCACCGACTGGGCGGCGCTGGGCGCGGGCGCGGCAAGAGTACACGCGACGACGGCCAGCGCCGTCATCGCCCGCTTAGCGTTCATTCGATCGAACCACCACGATTCCATTTCTTGCCCCAAAGCCATCGTCGGCGTAGTCCTCGGCCAGCGGGGGACTGATCCACCGCGCGCCGTCCACGACGTACATGAAGAGATGCTCGCCGGGCGGCAGCGCCACGACCGCGGTCCACGGCCCGGATGATCCCGCTCTGGACATCGGATGCGACGAGATCGACCAGTGATTGAAGCTGCCCACGAGCGCCACGCTGCGAGCCTCGTCGTCCTCGAAGACGAATCGCACCCCCGCAGGCGTCGCGACAGGCGGCATCGGCCCCGTGGCCGTCGCGCACGACCCGCTCGCGCACGCCGCGGCCATCAGCACGATCGACAACCGCAGACGCATCCGCGTTGGAGACTAACGCATTTTTCACTCTGCTGCGCCCCAAGTCCGGCTGCCGCCTTCGCGCGTGAAGCGCGCTACGGCGAGCCTCGCTGAAGCCTTCGGCGGAAGCGGGAAGCCGGACACTACGTCCAACGTCCGCGATCACAGCGAGGCCTCCATCGGCGGCCGCACGTCGAGCACCGCGTTCCGCGAGCCGAACCCGTCGTCGCTCTGCTCGACGGCGAACGGGTCGGCGATCCACTCCTTGCCGTCCACGACGAACATGTACTCGTAGCGGCCGGGCTCGAGCGGGATGGTCACCGTCCACGCGCCGCTCGACGTCTGTTCGAGCGGCGTCCGCATCGGATCCCATCCGTTGAAGTCGCCAGCCAGCGCCACCGACATGGCGTCGGGCTGGAGCACGACGAGCCTCACGAGCACCGGCGATGGCCCGGCCGGCGCCGCGGCGACCGGCGCCGGAGTCGAGGCAGGCGGCACCATCAGGGATCGAGCCGAGAGCGCTCCCGCGACCAGCAGCGCGGCGAGGGCCGTGGCTCCCGCCAGGTTCCAGCGGAACGCATGTGGCGCCCAGAGCGCGTCGATCGCCCGCTGCCAGGCCGACGGCCTCTCCGCCGTCCGCTCCATCACCCGCGCCACGAACTCATGGGTCGCGGCGGGCCGGGGCAGATCCGCGACGCCGAGCATCAGCCGCTCCAGCTCGATCAGCCGCTCGCGCAGCGCCTGGTCGCGTCCGAGCTGAACGAGCAGCTCGATGCGCTCTTCGCCGGAGAGCTCCTGGTCGATGAATCGTTGAACGAGCAGCTCCGAGCCTGAAGACGGGTCGTACTCTCTCATCGGCGTGCTCCGTCTACTGGTGTGTCCTTGCGACTTCTGGAGCGGACCTCCCGTTGGTCGGCCCGCGAAATCTCGGTCGAGGGGCTGTCGTTGGCACGGTCCACCAGATGGGCCAGCGTTCGGCAGAGAATGTGCCGCGCCTTGTAGACGCGCATCTTGAGCGTATCGCGATGCACGCCAAGAATGGTGCTCATCTCGTCGTACCCCAGACCTTCCACGTGTCTCAGCACGAACGATTCGCGGTAGAGGGGCGGCAGCGCCTGGACTGCCTGGTCGAGTTGCCCGGCCAGCTCGCCCTGCTCGAGCGCCCGATCGGGCGTGTCCTCGTCGGCAGGCTCCCAGGCGGCGCCTTCCTCGGCGCCGGCATCGATCGACACCGTACCCGGACGCCGTGTCCGAAGGACGTCCGTGCATTTGTTGACCGCGATCCGATAGAGCCAGGTCGAGAACTTGGACTCGAGCTGGAACCCTTGAAGGGCCTTGTATGCCGCCACGAACGCCTCTTGCGCGACATCCTCTGCATCGGCCGTCGAGCCCAGCATACGGGTCGTTACGCTGAGGACTGCCGATGCGTGCCTCGAGACGAGGATGCCGAACGCATCCCGGTCTCCACGTTGCGACGCTCGCACGAGCGACGCGTCGTCGGCGGCCTCATCCTGCGCCATCGATAACTAGAACCTTCGGCTCGCTCCAAGCATGAACCCGTGATCGGGGGCCCCGTCGGACAACCCGAACCCGCCCGACACCTGCAGGCGCCAGAGTGCGCCCTTCACGGTAACGGCGGCCAGGATGTCACGGGCATTCTCGAGGCCCGGCACGATGGTGCTGTACTCCTCGAAGAACACGCTCACGTTGACCGCACCGTCAGCGAGGTCCTGGCCGACGCCCACGTCGTACCACCAACCGTTCCTGTACTCGACTCCCGTCGGCTTTCCGATGATCGTGTACCCGGCGTCGAGCATCGTCATGAAGCCGCCTCCCACCATGCGGCTGATTTCGACGCCGACGCCCTCATCGGGCCGCCCCGTACCGAGGCCCTTGCCGGGCGCGGCTGTCGGCACCTTGAGGTGGGCTCGAACGGCAATCGTCGGCCACCACGATCGTTCGTCGAGGACGTAGTAGCGGCCGCGGACGCCGATGTCGCCCGCACCGCAGGTCGTGCCGGGCGGCGTGGCGGTGTCTGGGGCGGCCGCCGTCGTCGTGGCGCCCGCCGCTCCAGTTCTCGTGGCCGGGTCGCTCGTCGTTGTTCCTGTTCTCGTCGTCGTGCCGGATGACGTCGCGCCGGTTCGCGAGGTGTCAATTGGCATCGGCGTGCCATCGACGATGGTCACCGCACCGGTGCCCCTGAGGCACATGATCGGGAACACGAGCGTGAGATCGCCGTCGGTGAACAGCCGTCTCGCTGTGAACGGCGTGTAGAACACGTCCGTGCGAGAGCTGGTGCCGTAGGTGCCGCTCGTGAAGCTCGGCGTGCTGCCCACCTGCCACTGCTCGTCCTGGGCGCGGCTAGACGCCGGGACGAGCAGCAGCAGGAGGACCGCCGTCAGGATGCATCCGGAAGTCTTCAAGGATCGTCACCCTCGATTCGGTTGCGCCGTGCGCTCGATTCGTTCCGGCCGATCGGGTCTGGCAGGACGTTCCGGCCGTTCCGGACGCTCCGGCCTGGCCGCGCGCTCGCGCCGCTCCGGCCGATCAGGTCGTGCCGGCCGATCGGGGCGCCGTTCGTCGCGACGCTCGCGGCGATCGACTCGCCGGTCATCGCGCCTCTCGCGCCGATCGATCCGCCGGCGATCGCGATCCCGATCCCGGTCGCGTCCATCGTCGGCAGTCGGCTTGGGTTCGGCCTGCGTCGTTGGCTCGGTCTGTGACGTCTGCGCGAACGCTGACGCTCCACTCATCGCCGTGATGCACCCGGCCGCGAACAGCGCCGGGATGATGCCTCGTCGCTTCATGACTCCTCCTCGTTTATCGGTGTCGCCTCGATCGACCCGCACGCTCCAGTGGGATCCGCACGTGCAACGATGAGCAGGTCGCAGCAGAACCTCTCCACCCCGTGAAGGATGGAGCGTGTCCGTCACTTGATTGGACGAGGTGGGAGGCAGTGCGTAAACGGCCGGGCCGTGAAGATGGCGCGATTCACGAACTCGGAACAGTGAACCCGGAACCCGGAACCCGGAACACGAACGTGAAACTGAACACGAACAGAGAAGTGAGAACTGAGAAAGGTGAACGACAGATCTCTGGCTCAGTTCAGGTGCTGCGACGTTCAGAGAAACGCACGAAGAACCGTGGAGACGTTCAACTCGCGCCGCCCGAGCGCGACGTCCATGAACGTCGGAACGAGCGACGGCCGGCGGAGCAGTGCGCGCGCCGCGCGACCTTCCGCGCGCGAGATGGCCAGCAGCACGCGCCCGAGGCGATCGGCCGTGCGGCCCATCGCGAGCCGTGTGCGTTCGTACGACAGGAGATCGCCGGACACGATGGCGTCCGCCGCCGGCCGCACGGAGGCGAGTGCCAGCGCGATGCCGTCGCCGGTGATCGGATCCGGGGCGCCTGCCGCATCTCCAATCAGCAGCAGA